>JBEPXR010000174.1:0-5693 GCA_041641775.1 Desulfobia sp.
ATGGGTGGAAGCCGGCAGCATTTATGAAGAAAGTGAACAGGCGGGGATCACCCATGTCATTGAACACATGATTTTTAAAGGGACTCCGTCCAGAAATCCCGGGGAGATAGCCGGGGCTATTGAAGGGCTTGGCGGCCGGATCAATGCCTATACCGGATTTGAATATACCGTCTACCATGCCACCCTGCCCAACCGCCACTGGGAACAAGCTTTGGAGGTCCTGAGTGATGCCGTTCTCAATGCCGTTTTTGACCCCGAGGAATTGGAAAGGGAAAAAAAGGTGGTTCTCGAAGAACTGGCCATGAGAAACGATCAGCCCACCACCCGATTCTTCGAAAAAATCATGGCCACCTCCTACCGACAGCATCCTTACCGCCGTCCGGTAATCGGCACTACGGAAAGCATCTCCTCTATCAACAGGGAGGATATACTCGATTACCGGGAAAAATTCTACAAGCCAGGCAGAATGTATGTAGTGGTCGTAGGAGATTTTCAGTTTCCAAGCCTCTTGAACAGAGTTCAGAGCCTGATGGGGGGGATGGAGGCGGAAAGAGACCTTTCCCCTGACATTACCGGTGAACCGGTCCAGAGCTCTCCCCGTTTTTTTAAACTCAAAATGGCGGTAAACCAGAGCCGGCTGGCCTGGACCTTCCCCATTCCAGCTTTCACCCATCCCGATTCCCCTGTCCTTGACGTGATCTCCGCCCTGCTGGGTGACGGTGAAAGTTCAAGGCTTTATCATACCCTGAGAAACCAGAAGGGACTGGTCCATCAAGTCAACACCTCCGCCTTTACTCCCAAGTACCAGGGCTTGCTGAGGATCAACACCATCCTTGAACCGGATAAGATGAGCGCAGCCCTTGAAACCGGCCTGAAGGAAATTTACAGACTGAAATATCAGGATGTACCGGAAGATGAACTGAAGCGAGTAAAGCTGAACATAGAGAAAGATTTTATTTTCGGGCTTGAGCGGGTCAAAGGACAGGCTCGGCTCCTGGGTAGTCTGGAGATGTTGAGCGATGACCCCCGCAAGGAAATTTACCTCGATAAACTCCGTAACGTTACTCCAGCTGACATCAAAAAGGTGGCTCGAAAATACCTCAAACCTGATAAGGTAACAGCAGGTATCCTCATTCCCGACTCGGTTACTGTTGATCTGGACGATGAAAGAGCTTTTGAAATAATACATAAAACCGATCAGAAATCCCGGTCCGGCAGTGGTACCCCTGCTTCTCTGCTCACCGATTCCTTTCTGGATAATGTCCATCGCTTCAGTCTTGACAGCGGCATTACCCTTCTGGTCCGGGAAGACCACAATATACCGACTACTGCTATCCGACTCATTTTCCCTGGCGGCCTCAGGGGGGAAACCGAAGCCACCAACGGAGCCTTCAATTTCATCAGCAAACTTGTTCCGGAAGGCACTGATACTCTTACCGCCCGGGAGCTTGATCTGCGGCTTGCCGAACTGGCCGGCGGGATATCAGGTTTCAGCGGCAAAAACACCTTCGGTTTGAAAGCCGGTTTTCTTTCCCGCTTTTTCGAATCGGGTCTGAAGCTTGTCAGTGATGTGGTCATTAACCCCAGGTTCGATCCAGAAGAGGCTGAAAAAGTGCGGGCTGAAATACTGGCCAGGCTTGACCAACAGGAAGATTCTCTGTCATCTGTTGCCATGCGTGAATTCAATGAAATTCTGTTCCAGGGCCACCCCTACAGCCTTAATAAACCCGGAACAAAAACAGCGATAAAGAACCTGACAGTAAGGGATCTCAGGAATATTTACCATCAGTACAGCAGGCCGAACAAGCTGGTGCTCGCAGTTGCGGGCGATGTCAAGGCCGACGAGGTAAAAGAGGCGGTGGACAAGTATTTCAGCAGCTGGTCCGCCCCATCCTCCCCTTATCCGCTTGACACCTATTTTCTTGAACCGCTTCCTCCGGTTGATCCCGAAATCGTCTCCCTGGACAGGGAAAAGGAACAGGTTCATATCATTATCGGTTTTATGGGAGCAGGACTAAAGGAACCGGAACGCTACAGTCTGGAAATGCTAAAAACCGTATTGACCGGACAGAGTGGCCGACTCTTCACCAGGTTGCGGGATCGGATGAGTCTGGCCTACAGCGTTTCAGCCTTTAATTTCTCGGGGTTGGGAACAGGGGCTTTCGGAGTGTACATAGCCACCAGTCCAGAGCGAAAGGAGGAGGCCATTCAGGCCCTCTGGGAAGAACTTTACAGAATCAGAGAAGAAAAGATCAGCAACGACGAGTTGGAGAGGGCCAGGGAGCTTCTCATAGGACACTATGAACTGGGGCTCCAGACTCATGGGGCTCAGGCCATGGAAATTGGCCTGAATGAAACCTATGAATTGGGCCAGGATTACGGATACCGGTATATCAATACCTTAGAGCGCATTACCCCGGAAAAGGTACGGACTACCGCCCAGCGCTACATTCTCCCTGAAAAATATGTCATGGTTTCTGTCGGAAAAGACCTGGAAACGGAAGTCGAGACGACAGATCAACTCAACTGATCGCTTGTGATCTGCAACCTGTTAACCTAGATTCAGCCTTGGAACACGAAAAATTGAATGCAAAGAAAATTCTGGCCCCCTCTATTCTCTCAGCTGATTTTGCCAGAATGGGGGAAGAAATAGAGCAGGTGACCGAAGCAGGGGCGGATGTTATCCATGTCGACGTGATGGATGGACACTTTGTGCCCAACATCACCATCGGGCCTCCCGTGGTTGCCTCTTTGAAAAAGATAAGCCGCCTGCCTCTGGACGTTCATTTGATGATTTCCGAACCGGACCGTTATATAAAGGCTTTTGCCGAAGCAGGAGCGGACTGGATAACAGTCCACGTCGAGGCAAACCTGCATCTGCACCGTACTATTCAGAAGATTAAATCAATGGGCAAAAAGGCCGGAGCGGTTCTTAATCCGGCCACCTCCCTGACCAGTCTGGAATATATCCTGGATGATCTTGACCTGGTCATGGTGATGAGTGTAAATCCCGGTTTCGGAGGACAGTCTTTTATTCCTTCTTCTCTGGAAAAAGTAAAAAAATTGAAGGAGATGATCAATGGGAGAAAGCTCCATACCGGCATAGAGATAGACGGCGGGGTAAGTGAAGAGAACATCGAGGAGATATCGAAAGCCGGCGCCAATATATTTGTCGCCGGCTCAGCTGTATTCAAAGGTAATTACCAGGAGAGAATAGCGGCTCTGAAGAGCTTCTGGTAAAAGGATCTGAACCGTCCTTTTTCACGGTTCACTAAAGAAGGTTTTCCCGGCCCCTGACCTCAGCCCCCCTCCAGAGCGCGGAATCCCGCATGGAAACTGACCTCGTTTTGATGAGCTCGGAATCCTTTTGACCACTGGCATCCGTTGCAGTGACCTTTAATAGAGGTCCGGGGTTTCTGCGGCTGGAAAAATCCGAAGGCATGATAAAGGAGATCTTCGAGCCCTCCTGATTTTCCTTTCTGATCCTGACAGGTACCCCGGCAACCTGTTCCCAGTCGAACTTCAGGTAATGCCTGCTGTCGTCACGACTTGGACTGGCATCTATAACTACCATCTCACCCACTGTATATTTCCGCTTCCCCCTGCTGTTAAGCGCTATCTCAGGAGGTGGATCACCGGGTGTCACCTTTATGGTTATTCTACCCTTGCTGGAACTTATCCCGTTTTTCTTAAACCTGTAATCAATGACTTCTATGCCGGAAAAGAACGGATCGGCTTTATATTGAAAAACAGCCTGATCAATTTTTTTGATTTTTCCTCTTAAACCGGTGGTATCCATTTTATAGTGCACACTACCGTCAAAATGGCTTTTATTTTTCCTTTCCCAGCCTGAGGAGAGATCAAGCCTTACTTCGTCAGTGCTGTCAGCGACCAGAGTGATATCAGGAGCTTCCATAGGTGGTTGTGCCCCCACCAGTATTCTGGTCTTGTGAGAAGGTTTTTCTTCATCCTTGACAACTTTTTCGGCCACTCCAGCTGAGAACCGATGTTTTGCGGCAAATTCAGCTAAATCAGGGCCGGTGATCATCACCGTAGCTTCATTGCTGTAGGACTCTCCGTCTTCTGCCCTGAAGCTGAACCTGTCTTTTCCTGCAAAATCCTTGCTGGGCAGATAAATGAGGTGAGGAGGAGTGCCGGACAGTCTACCGTAATCAGGCTCGTCTGTTATGGTGAAATCAAGATTGTCCCGGTTCTGATCAAAGGCCAGCAGGGTTATCTCTACCTGACCTCCAGACTCGTTCATCGTATAGTCAGCACTCCTGGCAACCGGTGTAAAATTCTCAGCCTTCCCTATGTCCGGTTTCCGGTTCTGTTGCTGAGTCATATTGGCTGATTCCGACCCGGCGACAACCGGTCTTTCTTTGATCTCCTCGCCGCCTCCCATGAAAAGATATATCAAAATGGCTGAAACAACCGCCAAGGAGCCACCCAGACCCGCTGCTATTTTCTTGTTTTTCAGGTAAGGCAGGACGGTTGCAAAGGCAAAGGCCTCCTTTCCTTCTCCACCTGCTGAATCTGTTGCCCTGGTGCCGCCTTCTCCCAACGGTTCAGTCTTTTTCTCCTGAACCTCCTCGTCTTCCTCCTCATGCAGTTCTACGATCTCACTCTCTTCTGCTTCACTGTCGATTTCTTCGGCAAAATCAAAATCATCTCCCAAAAAGGCCTTTTCTTCATCCTCTTCTTCGAGGCTTGCAAAAAGCTCATCGAGATCTTCACCTTCACCCTCTTCCACCAAGGAGGAGTCGGCTTCATCCTTCTCTCCGGTGTCGGCTGCTTCGGCAGCATCAGGTGCGCTGAACAGGGCATCTATGCTGGCCTGGTCAAATTCCGCATCTTCTTCCACCTGCTCCTTTGGCTCTTCTCCTGGTGAAACGCTTTCTTCGCTCTCAGAAGAGGCTTGGGATTGCTCTTCATTATCTCCCTGAAAGAAAGCATCCACGGCAGATTGATCGAAATCTCCTTCCTCACTGATACCTTCCTGGGAATCACCGGGATCTGATTCTTCTTCGGTCTCTCCGGTTTCAGCAAACATGGCGTCAACCCCGTCCTGATCGAGGTCGGCGGCGGATGACTCTTCTGATTCCGTCTCCTCATCACCAACAGGAGCATGCTCCTCTTCCGAGCCTCCTCCAAAGAGGGCATCTATGCTTTCCTGGTTGAGCTCGCCCGGATCTTCCACTTCTGCGGCAGCCTGCTCATCCTTTTCATCGTTGTCGTCTTCCCCTTCCTCCTCTCCTCCAGAGAAAAGAGCGTCTACACTTTCCTGGTCGAGGCCATCATCGGTTGATTCAGCCGTCGGCCCTTCCCCGGATTCTTCCGCCAGGGCAGATTCCCCCTCTTCAGGCTCCTCTTCCGGGCCTCCACCGAAGAGGGCATCTATGCTTTCCTGATCGAGCTCCCCCGACTCTTCCGCTTCTGCGGCTTGAGCGCCCTCTTCCCCGGCTTCTTCCTTTCCAAAGTCGCTCCCTCCACTGAAGAGGGCATCTATACTTTCCTGGTCGAGATCATCGACCGTTGCTTCGGCTGTCGTCCCTTCCCCGGCTCCTTCCTCTTCAGCTTCTTCTTCCGAGCCTCCACCAAAAAGGGCGTCTATGCTTTCCTGATCGAGTTCTCCCGACTCTTCCGCTTCCGCGGCTTGAGCACTCTCTTCCCCGGCTTCTTCCTCTCCAAAG
>JBEPXR010000175.1:0-5672 GCA_041641775.1 Desulfobia sp.
TAATTTTCCAGGCTGGCGAAACCGGGGGGATGGTGGTAATCTCCTCCATCTGATCACTCCGGTCACTACCCAGGGCATCTATTATGCCCCGGAGATGACCGGCACCTACTACTGCTATGATTTTTTGCCCCTGGCTGGTTTTGATTTTTTCCGAAATATAAGTATCTCTTTCGTCTATCAGGACCCTCTTCAGTTCCGGCATCGCTTCTCCCAGTTCACCCATCAGTTCGGAGAGAGCATCTGTCTCCTTAAGAGCTTCCAGTTTGTCTTCCGTTATGTCCGTTTCATGAAACAGGCTCGCTATGAGACTGGCCAGCAGGTACCCTTTGCGGAACAGCGAAGTTGATTTCCAGGCTCTGCGCATTGTCACCCTGACGTCCCTGTCACAGAGTTCAACCGGAATACCCAGCCGGTGGGAGTATTGGGTGGCCTCCAGCAGTTCGGCTCCCGGTCTTACCCCCAATTTGTCCCCGAGTTTCTTCTGGTAGGCGGCCAGGATAAGATTGATCATCAGGGTTGAGAGCTGTTTATCCTTGATGATCTTCTTGAGGTCAAGGCCCTTCCAGCGTTCACTGTCGGCAAGGGCCTCATATCTCTTCTGATCCAGCTCCACACAGACGGCATCCGGTCGTTCTTCATCTATAAGTTGATGGACCTGATCGACTGATTTCTGAGAAACATGGGCTGTGCCTATCAGGATAATCTGGCTGCCGCCATGTTTCAGACGATGGACATTGCTGTTTATGGTCATGGGCTTCCGGATCTGCCGCAACAGAGCCTCAGGTTAAGAGTTAAAAAGTATAGAGTAAACCAGCGTTAACGATATGAGCTCCTGCCCCATCAAATTCTCCGCTTATGAGGCTGTTTTCGACCTTCCGTTCTTCCTTGTCATCATAAAGATAGGCCAGTCCGATTTCTATATTATCCGAGGTCTTGTAGCGAAAGCCGATGGAGTATATAACCGCATCGGAATCAGGAAGTTCAAAGCCGAGTGTGGATTCGGGCACTGGATTTTCATCAAAGGCTATGCCCATCATCGTAGTCAGTCTTTCCGTATTGGCATAACTGAAGCCGATTCTGAAGGCGTCGGTATCCTCCCAGTTTTTACTGACCGGTGAGTCGAAGTTCCGGAAATAAGGATTTCCGGTAAAGGATTGCTCGTAGTCGAAATCCAGTTGATCGTATTCAGACCAGTAGGTGCGGTCCCAGGTCAGGGTCACTGTAGCCTGTTTCAAGGTATAGGCGGTAGAGATGGTTAACACAGCAGGAGTAACCACCTCTACGCCAGCGTCACCGTCATACCAGGCTACAAGTCCGGCCAGGGGATGGCGGGCGATCAGCGCGGCGTCTCCTTCAACATCCAGATCCACCTGGCTCCGATAGGTCGCCGAGATGTTCCAGGACTTGAGAGGACGATAGGATAGGGCGAGATTGTAACCCCACTCTGTCGCATCCCCTTCCATATCTCGGGCCAGCAGGGAAAGCGGGGCGATTCCGGAAATCGGGGGATTGACAGCACTGCTCTGGACTTTGCCCTCGGCATAGAGAAGTCTGACTCCGACTGCGGCGGACAGGTGGTCGTTGAACCTGTAAGAGACGCTGGGATTTCCCTCATAGACCTTCAGATCGAATTCCCTGGCAGTAGCCGTCGGAAAGGGCTCATCCCATCTTTTACTGAGCCCGTAAGGATAGGTCAGGGAAAAGCCGAAACGGAAGTTGCTGATATCTTCTGAAACGAGGTGGAGCAGAGGAAGGACATAATTCTCACTTGCTGATGAACCGTTGAATACCGGTGTCAGGTAATCGGTATAATCAGTTCCTTTCAGATTTATGTAACTTATGCTTGTTTCGATTTGCCAGGCGTCTTTATTCCACGACATATTGGCGGGATTGTTGTAACTGGCATCGGGGCCGCTGGCACTGGCGATATAGCCTCCAGCCATGCCGACGGAGTTAATGGATTGTTCCGGAATTCTGTAGCCTGAGCCCCAAACCGGTTCCACAGCCACTGCCGCAGCAAGTAAACCGGTTATGGTTAAGCAGATGATTCTATCAGCCATCTCCTCTCTCCTTTGTCTGAGTGTTCAAATCGTTGGTTGACGAGTTCATCTTATCATGATGACCCGCATCAATTGATGATTTTTCCTTTATTTCGCCGATTGAAGTTGTCTTTCTTCATGGAATTTTAGCCAAGGGGACATGAACCCATGATACTTCAGGAATAAAGATATCGTTTAATTTTTTTGGTGGCCGTTTTGATGAAAGGTTCCTGGCGCTCTATGAAGCGGTGGACCCTGGAGAAATTCGGCAGCTCTTGATTGATTCTGTCCCTAATTTCAGCCAGGAGACGTTCTATATATTCTCTTCTCTGTTTTCTGCTCTGGCCCCGGGTTTCCTGGTCGATCAAATCGTAGTCCAGGTAGACCCTGGCCTCGAGCTGGTCGTTGTTTACCTTGACAAGGGACTCGACAATGTAAATATCACTGTTTATTTTTTCCTCTATAGTTTCAGGATAGATGTTTTCTCCGTTTGCCAGGACAATCATATTTTTGCAGCGCCCCTTCACATGAAGATTGCCATGGTTGTCCAGTTTGCCGAGATCGCCTGTGGCGAGCCAGCCTGATGGGTCTATTGTCTCGGCAGTCAGATCAGGGTTGTTGTAGTATCCCTTCATTATATTAGGACCTCTGGCCATGATCTCCCCTATACCTGTGACCGGATTGGGATCTTTTATGGCAATCTCCACTTCCGGTACCGGCTTGCCGCAGGAACCGATTTTCAGATTAGAGTCCTGAAGGGTCCCGGCTGCCAGCAGCGGTGAGGTTTCTGTCAGTCCGTAACCGACCAGATAAGGGATGTCGGCCTCCTTCAGAAATTTTTCTGTCTTCTGATTTAGAGGAGCTCCGCCAATGGCCAGAACCTGCAGGTTACCTCCGAAAAAGGAGATCAATTTCTTTTTGATTTTTCTGTAAAAGGCTTTACGAAAGACCGAAACAGAGACAGCCAGGTTGAGGGCAGGATTTTTTTCAGCAACTTTCAGTATCCGTTTTTTATATATTTTTTCAATAATCATGGGAACGATGCAGATGGCATCAGGCTGCTCCCGGGAGCAGATCTTTTCCATGATGGAAGGGGTAGGGGGTTTGTCGGCATAGGCTATCCGGCAGCCGTTCATGAGCGGAAGAAGGAGTCCCACTGTAAATTCATAAGCATGGGAGACGGGCAGGAGGGAGAGGAAGGTCCATTCCGGGGCCAGACTGACTATCTGGTCGGCTGACTTTGCGTTGGTATATAAATTGCTGTGAGTCAGCATGACCCCTTTGGAGTGTCCGGATGTTCCGGAAGTATAGATGATGGAGGCTGGAGAATCCGGATTTATTCTCATCGTCAGTTCGTGCAATTTATTGATTTTCTTGCTGCTCAGTCTCTTTGACTTATTTAGAAAATCGGTGAAAGTTATTGAGGATGGCAATATATTTTCTGCTCTGTAATTATCTATGGTTATTATTTTTTTTAATCTGGTCTCATCTACCTCAAAAATTTTTTCTATCTGTCGACTGCTGATAAAAAGAATCTTGGCCTCGGTATCCGCCAATATGTGATGAACGTCGGAATCCGGGAAGTCGGGGAGAATGGGGACGGCGACAGCTCCGGTCCGGATAATGGAAAAGTAGGCGATTACCCAGTTGGGAGAATTTTCGGACAGAATAGCTATTCTGTCGCCGGTTTTAACCCCCGTTTCCACGAGCATGGAGGCAAGGGTCATAACCTTTTCATGGAGTTCTGCGTAGGTTATGAATAAACCAAGGGCGATACCCAGGGCCGGGCGTTCGGGATAATATCGGCAGCTCTGGTCAAGCAGATCGTTGAGGGTATTGGACGGATTTATCTGAGATTTCATTTGAATCGTTTTCCGAAATAAAGGCGTAAGCCGCCGCTGATTCCCGATTATTGCCCGTGGTTGAGGGAGGGGCGAAAACTGAGTACAAGTACCACAAAACTGAGGAGTAATTCAAGGACAACTTTTGACTTCGGGTTGACATTCCGGCTGTTGATGGTTGTCGAATTAAGGAAAGAGGCTTTTTGCAGCGGTTCGGACCACCGGGATTATCCATTGAGAAGTCTCTCTTCAGCAGCCTGTAAAACGGTAAGGAGTAGCTTGTGCAACAGGCCAAGCTGGGGTAGAATATACTGCGACCGGATATCTTCCCTCAATCCTGAACCTCTACTATAGGGCCTTGTTATGTACAATGTTACGCAAGAGCAATTGAAAGAAATTGATAATGTGCTTACGCAGGAACTGGTTGCCAGTGGTGTTGACTGTGTCATTGTGGTGGATATGGCGGGCAATATTATTGCTCAGCATGATAACGGGCACCGGGAATGGGATGTGATCGCCTTTGCCGCTCTTGCCGCGGGGAACTTTGCTGCAGTTGATGCGATGGCTGAAATCGTCGGAGAACATAAATTTTCTCTCCACTTTCATAGAGGTGAGACTGAAAGCATTCATTTCAGTAAGATTGATGATGATCTTCTGCTTATTTCCGTTTTCGGCAATGAAACCTCTCTCGGATTCATCCGTTTGAAGACAGATGAAGTGATCGAGAGAATAAGGAAGATCTGGGAGGGCTGAACAATTGGGATTTATTAATGTAAAGAAGAAGGAAGTCCAGATTAAAATTGTCTATTACGGGCCGGGTCGCGGTGGGAAGACTACCAATCTCGAATATATAAACGAGAAGTATAAAGATCGGCTGCAGACCGACATGGTAAGCATCAAAACTCATGGGGACAGGACCCTGTTTTTCGACTTTCTTCCGGTTGATCTCGGCAAAATTCATGACTTTGACATTAAGGTTCAGCTTTACACCGTGCCCGGACAGGTAAAATACAATGCGACCAGGAAACTTGTTTTAAAGGGGGTGGACGGCCTCGTGTTTGTAGCTGACCTCCAGAAGGACAGGAAAGAGGCGAATATTGCATCTCTTGAACAGATGCAGGAAAACCTGCAGGGTCATAACAAGGACATGTTTAATATGCCCCTGGTTATGCAGTATAACAAGTGTGATTTGCGTGACCAAGGAGTAGACCTCCTGGCTGTCGGAGAGATTGATAATGATCTGAACAGCGACCTCAAGGTTCCGTATTTCGAAGGAAGTGGATTGACAGGATATAATGTTGTTCCCACTCTTAAAAAAATAATCTCCATTACCATGGCCGCCTTTCGCAAGGAACTGGAATAAGGAGGAGGATTACCTGTGGCGTCTAAAACTGATACCGATACTTCCGGTGATCTTAAGGAACTGAAGGAAGTTATATTTGATCTCGACTGGGAGATATCAGATCAATCCCTGGAGCGGTTGTCCTCGGTCATTTCCCCTTTGAAAGAGAAGTGGAGCGGTAGAAAGCCCCATCTGGTCTGCTTGAAAATAATCGACAATGTAGGCCACTATGTTAAAAAAGCCAAACACAAGGCCCATCCGGAAGCAGTTAAACTTCTTTCAAGTGTTTTTAACTCCCTGGAGAAGATAGAACTTGACGACAGTTTGACGGAGAAGGACAGGGTTGAGCTGGTCCGAATCGAACTGGAAAAGTACAATGGTCTGAAAGAAGAGATAACCGGGAAAAAAATGGCGACCGGAAAGGCGGTTGTTTCAGACACTCCTCCACAG
>JBEPXR010000176.1:0-5668 GCA_041641775.1 Desulfobia sp.
GTCATACATCACCTCCTGCGGTTCACCGACACTGAGCCCTCCCAGAGCATAACCATCAAATCCTATGTCCAGGAGTTCTTGCACTGCCTGGTTCCGCAGATCTTTGTACATTCCCCCCTGCACAATGCCAAAAAGAAGGCGGTCCTCTGCCAGCCGGGCGGCCTTGCTGCGAGCAGCCCAACGCCCGGTCAGGTCGGTAAGCCTCTGGGTCTCCCGCCGGTCAAGGAGATTGGGAATACAGGTATCAAAAACCATCAAAATATCCGATCCAAGAGCCTCCTGGACCAAGACAGCATCTTCCGGACGAAGAAAATGGCTGGAACCATCGAGATGAGACTTAAAGGTAACGCCTTCCTCGGTGACCTGAGCCAGATCCTTGAGAGAATAAATTTGGAAGCCACCGCTGTCAGTCAGAATTGGCCGGTCCCAGCTCATAAAACTGTGCAGGCCTCCCAGCTGGCGGACCAATTCATGACCGGGCCGCAGGAAGAGATGGTACGTATTGGCCAGAATGATTTCCGCGCCGGTTTCCTCAAGCATCGTCGGGGTGAGCCCCTTGACAGTGGCCCTGGTGCCCACCGGCATGAAAACAGGGGTCTGGAATGTCCCGTTGCGGGTGGTCACTTCTCCCCGGCGGGCCTGGCATTCCGAAGATCGACAGTGGAGGGTAAAAGGTGACGTCATTTCACTGTTCTTGCCATAATGAAAATAATTCCTGAATACCCTTTTCCGCCAATCGGCTTAACCCGGCAAATTCATCTCGGCTTATGGGCCTCTTTTCCGCGGTTGTCTGGGCCTCTATTATGCGGTGGTCAGCAGTCATAACGAAATTTCCATCAGCTTCAGCCCGGCAGTCTTCCTCATAGTCAAGATCAAGCAGAGCTACCCCTTCTCTGAGCCCCGCACTGACAGCGGCTACCGGCAAGATGTCGACCTCTCTATCCAGCAGGCCCTTTTCCAGACATCTCCTGAGGGCGGAACGAACCACCAGGGCACCACCGGTAATGGCATTGGTTCGGGTACCGCCATCGGCATTGAGGACATCGCAATCTACTCGGATGGTCAATTCGCCAAGGCTCTGCAGATCAACCATCATCCTGAGAGAACGACCGATCAGTCGCTGGATTTCATAGGTTCTCCCGGTCCTCCCCCGGGCGGCCTCTCTTTTCATCCTGGTATTGGTGGAACAGGGCAGCATACCATACTCGGCGGTGATCCATCCCTGACCTGTCCCCTTCAGAAAAGAAGGCACATCTTCTTCGATGGTGGCGGAGCACAGAACATGAGTCCCGCCCGTTTTCAGAAGCAGCGAAGCATCTGCTCCGGGCTGGAAATCATTAACTATTTCAACAGGCCGTAATTCATTCGGAGCACGACCGGCGGCTCTATGCGTCATTTTTGTTTTCCGAAAATCACTTGTATGATAAAAAGATCATAAGGCATTAAGGGCTATCTACCATTAATTATTACTCTCGTCCATAAATTTGACACAAGATCCTCTACAAAGTGAGTGATTTCTCACGAAATCCTGAAAACATCACCCTGAATTCGAGGAAGCCGGAACACGGTATGACAAATCATGCGTAAACTTATCTCCTGGCAACGTCTGGAATACGAAGACATCCCTGTTTACCTGCATCCGGAGAGGCCTGACTGGGCGGTCCCGGATCCCGAAGCGGATTTTCTTCTTAAAAAAGGGTTGCAGCAGGAACCCCCGTCGTCTCTCGAAGAAAATTTTCACCTCACCAGGCTTGCTTCTCAACTGGAAGCACCTCCCAAAGATGTGTATTCCGGCCGAGCTGACCATTTAACTCTGGAAGGACTTCAGGAATGCTGGTTTCACCTCACGAACAGATGCAATCTTTCCTGCCGGCACTGTTTATTCGCCTCTTCTCCTGCGAGCCGTGATACGCTAAGCAGAGATGTTCTCAATCAAGCCCTTAACCAGGCTTGCGACCTGGGCTGCCGTCTTTTTTACTTTACCGGCGGCGAACCCCTGATCTATCCGGATTTCAGTAAGATCGTCAGCGACATTCTGCAGAGGCAGGAGTGTCATGTGGTAATCCTGACCAACGGCCTTCTCCTTGAAAACCATATACAGGACCTGATTTCCCTGCCTTCTGAACGACTGCACTTTCAGATAAGCCTGGACGGCATGGAAAACCAGCACGATATACTGCGCGGCAGCGGTTCTTTTCAGAAGGTTATGACGGCTCTCGACCTCATCCGGGAAGCAGAGATCCAGACGACCCTGTCCATTGCCCTGAACCGGTACAATCTAAAAAACTTGACCGATCTTGTGGAACTTGCCTCCGCCAAAGGGATCCATAATCTGCACCTGATGTATCATTTCGTCAGGGGCAAGGGAAGCCAGGACCAGTTCGTTTCCTCCGAAGAAATCTTCGGCCAGCTCAGACTGGCATATGAAAGAGGAATCGCCCTGGGGGTTTCCATTGACAATGTGGAGACTATCAGAAGCCAGGTCTTCAGCGTGCCAGGCCACAAGCACGACCTGTCCAATGCTGGCTGGCAATCCCTGGCAATAGGTCCTACTGGTGAAATCTATCCTTCACCAGCCTTGGTGGGCATGGAAAAAATGGGCTGCGGTTCCGTCGACCAGGGACTGGAAAATGTCTGGCGCCACAGCAAGCTCCTGAATGAGCTGCGTGAAAGCTCTCTGCGCGGTACGGACTATGAAAAAAACCCTTTCAAATTTTTGATAGGCGGTGGTGATATCGACCACAGTGTTATCCATTCAGGGGAATTTGCCGGGCATGACCCTTATTCCGGACTCTACAACCTCATCGCCCTCCATCTTATCCGGGAGCAGGCCAGCAAATACCCTGCCAGAAACAGGCGCCCTGAATTTCTCCTTAAAATGGGAGAGGTCCGAACCGACTGCCCGGAAGACGGCAAGGTCAGTCTGACTCACTGCAACTGTGTGATATCGCTTGCTGATCAAGGAGGTCGAAGTTCGATCAGAGAATTTTATGCTGCAGCGGCGGAAGAGGCAAACACGGAGATAGTCAATCCCTTTCTAAGAAAGGAAACCGGGGCGGATTTCATTCCGGAAAACGCACGGCAGAGATCCTATGGCTGCGGCAGTCCGGTACAGGATGCCGGGCTGACTCAAGGAGAGATCCTTGTTGATCTGGGAAGCGGCAGCGGGACCGAATGTTTCCAGGCAGCGGAAAAAGTTGGTCCGGAAGGAAAAGTGATAGGCGTGGATATGACCAGGGAAATGATTACCCTGGCCAATGAGTCACGGCCCAAGGTGGCAGAGAAGCTTGGCTACGACAATACCGAATTCCGGCACGGTTTCCTGGAAGACCTTCCCCTGGAAGACCAGAGTGCCGATGTGATAATATCCAACTGCGTTATCAACTTGAGCCCGGACAAAAGACAGACTCTGCATGAGGCCTTCCGAATCCTCAAGCCCGGGGGAAGACTTGTGGTCTCCGATATTGTCAGTGATAATCCGGTGCCCCCGGAAATAAAAAACAACCCCAAACTGAGAGGGGAATGCCTGGGGGGTGCATTCACCCTGGAAGACCTGATGGGGATGCTTTCCAGTGCAGGATTCAGCACCGTTAAACTTCGCAAGAGGTTTCCCTATCGTCAAATAGGGGGAACCAGCTTCTACTCTCTGACTTTTTCCGCCCGGAAACCTTCGGGGAAAGAAAATATCGAGGTCATTTACCGTGGCCCTTTTGCCGCGGTAACCACGGAAGGGGGACAGATCCTGCTCAAGGGCAGAAGGACGAGAATATGGACGGATGATCCGACCTGCCTGGACGAATCGGTTTTTGTGCTTGACAGCCGGGGAGTGGTTAAAAACCTTGACCAGGGAGACAGCTGCTGCGCCACCTCCAAGGCAGCAACTTCCTGCTGCCCGGAGCAAGCCGACAATAAGGAGGAATGCTGCCCTGCCGCCCCCTTGAACTTTCAGACCGGCAGGGACTGCCTGGTTTGCGGAGAACCGTTGGTTTACTTTGAAAGTGAAACGAGAATGAACTGCCACGCCTGCGGCAAGATTCATCAGACCCCGGTGTGCTGCAGAAACGAACACTTCGTCTGCGACGACTGCCACCAGGCTCCGGCCCTGACTGCAATCAGAAAAAACTGCACGGAAACCGGAGAAACGGACATGATCAGGCTTCTCGATCACATCCGCCGGCAGCCCGGAATCAATTTGCACGGCCCCGAACATCACGCCATGGTCCCGGGGATCATTCTCGCCACCTACCGGAACCTGGGAGGGCAAGTAAACAGGTCGGACATCCTCAAGGCCGTCAACCAGGGGAGCAGAGTGCCAGGGGGGACCTGCGGATTATGGGGGGCATGCGGCGCGGCCATAGGAGTCGGAATAGGATTTTCAATCCTTCTCCAGTCCACCCCTCTACAAGGAAAGGCCAGGCAACAGGTCATGCAGGCCTGCAGCAGGATTCTGGCCGGACTGGGAGAGATTCCCGCACCCCGCTGTTGCCAGCGGGAAACCTGGCTGGCCCTGAAAGAAGCCTCCCGCCTGTCGGAAAGATTTCTCCCTCTTGCCCTTCAAGCCGATTTCACCCTCAAATGCCGGCAGTACGAGATCAACCGGGAATGCGTCCGCAGGCAGTGTCCTCTCTGGCAATCACGTTCAAAACAGGCCGACGGCATGACCATATTGCCCCTTGCCGGTCAGAAGCCGGAAATTAAGAATTAACTGCAATTCAAAATAGATAATCCATGCCCGAACTTCCGGAAGTAGAAGTCATCCGCCGCGGTCTGCTGCCCAACCTTCTGGGGGCAACGTTGGTGGACGTCAGAACCGGCCCCAAAGATCTTCGCCTCCCCATACCCCGGAAGGAGCTGGGACGATGGATTCAATCGGCGACCATCACGGATCTGTTTCGCCGGGGGAAGTATCTTCTCTTTGTCACTGACTCCGACGCAGTTGTGGTCGTCCATCTGGGCATGACCGGCAAACTTGGAATCTTTCCGCCCAATACACCTGACGCTCTTCACGATCACGTCTGCTTCAGGCTGGCAGATGACCGGGAACTGCGCTACAACGATGTTCGCCGCTTCGGCTGCCTCCAGGTTCTGCCTCCCGGGAAACCGTCCAGCTCCACGCCTTTTGCCTCCCTTGGTCCGGAACCGTTGCCAACCGCAAATCCGTTGTGGCTGGAACCGGTGCAGCCCGTCTTTTCCGGTCAATATCTTAAAGACAGGGCAGGTAACCGGGCCCGGCCTGTAAAAAATTTCCTCATGGATAACGGGACGGTAGTGGGAATCGGCAATATATACGCCAACGAAATCCTCTTTCAGACCGGAATATCACCGAGCACCCCCGTGGGCTCGATTACCCTCGAAAGGTGGCTGAAAGTAGCGAAAATCACCAAAGAAGTTCTGCAGAACGCCATTAAGATGGGGGGCTCCACCATACGGGACTACGTCGACAGTTCCGGCGGCCAGGGATATTTTCAAATACAACTTTCTGTATACGGCAAAGAAGGAAAGCCCTGTCAAATCTGCCGTACTCCCATAAGAAAGGAGATCATCGCCGGCCGGGCCACCTATCTCTGCCCCTGTTGCCAGACTTAAGCAGCCAGCCGGGTTATATTCTTTTAAGAGGATCTATCCGTCTTTCTTGCCGAGCTTATCCCTGTACATCAGGGAATCTGCC
>JBEPXR010000177.1:0-5657 GCA_041641775.1 Desulfobia sp.
GCCCAGGATGGCAAGCTCCAGGGTGACGGTTCCCGAAGTGGCCAGGGAGAGATCGCAGGCTGACATCATGGCATAATGGTTCCGATCCATCACCTTCACCTGGAGAGAAGTGGCGGCAAGACCGGCTTTCTCCAGTTCTTCCAGGCTCACCGTTGAAGCCCGGGGCAGAACGAAAGAAAGTCTGTCGTGTTTTTCATTGAGAAGCTCTCCGCTTCGCAGGAAAATGGGGAGCATAGTCCTGATCTCCTCCTTTCTGCTGCCGGGCAGGATGCCGATCAGTGTATTTTCTTCGGGGATGCCATGTTCTAAACGAAACTCCCAGGAAGAACGGGCAGGCTTCACCCTGTCCATCAGGGGATGGCCCACAAAACGGGCGGGGATGCCCCGCTCATGGTAAAACTGCTCCTCGAAGGGCAGGATGACGGCCAGCTCATCGACAATCCTGGCAATCTTGCGGGCCCTGCCGCTTCGCCAGGCCCAGACTTGGGGAGGGATGTAGTAGAGGACGGGTATCCCCAGCCGTCTGGCTTTTCTGGCGATCATCAGATTGAAGTCGGGAAAATCGATCAGAATGAGGAGTTCGGGCGGCCTCTGTCGAAGGGAATCGAGAAGCCGGCTGCGGGCCTTAAATATAACGGGGAGCTGCCCGATAATTTCAACCAGGCCCACCATGGACATTTCTGCAGCATCCACCAGGGTTTCGACCCCGGCCTCCCGCATTCTGTCCCCTCCCATACCTACGAAGGCAAGAGCGGGATTCCTCTTACGCATGGCAGCAGCGAGGTCGGCGCCGTGCATGTCACCGGAAGCTTCTCCGGCCAGGATCATCACTCTGGTTTCCGGCATGCGGCTAACCCCGGCAAAGCAGATCCTGGTAATCTCTGCGGTGATCCATTATCTGGTCGATGATCTGCAGGGCCACTCTCAAGGCCTGCCGCCCCTCACGCCCCGAGACCAGCGGCATTTTGCGCGACTGTACGCAGTGGATGAAGTGGCTCAATTCGTCGGCCAGGGCGTCCTGTTCGGTAAAGCAGAAATGGGTAATCTCTTCTCTTGGTCTGCCGTCCTCAGTCAAGACATCAATCTTCTTGATGACGGTAATTTCCTTGCCGGCATAATCAACCGTAATCGAACTGCCAGGCTGGAAAATCCGGAGACTGCGGGTATTTTCAAGATCCACCCGGCTGACTGTGACATTGGCGGTACAACCGTCCGCAAAAGTGAGCTGGGTATTGGCGACGTCCGTGTGTTCCGTTACCACACTGGTTCCGATGGTTCGGATCTCCTTCAGGGGGTGGAGGGCCACACTGAGGATAATGTCTATATCATGAATCATCAGGTCAAGGACCACATCCACGTCGGTACCTCTCGGATTGAAGCGATGGACCCGGCGGGACTCGATAAAGACGGGACAGGTCAGGTAATCCTCCATGGCAACTACCGCAGGATTAAACCGTTCCAGGTGGCCGACCTGGAGGATGAGGCCGCTTTCTTCCGAAATCCTGACAAGCTCATCAGCCTCCTCCAGGGTCCGGGTCATGGGCTTCTCAAGCATGACGTCAACCCCTTTATCAAAGCAGGCCCTGGTTACTTCATAGTGCAGGGGGGTCGGTACAACCACACTGACCGCCTGGACTTTCTCCAGGAGATCGGGATAATTTTCGAAGGGCGTAGTATGATACTCGGCTGCCACTTCCCTGGCAGCCTCCATGGAGGCATCAGCCACCCCGACAAGTTCGACATCGGCCATAGCCTCATATTTTGCAGCGTGAATGCGGCCCAGATAGCCCACACCTATTACACCGATTTTGATTTTTTTCATTACACCGTTTCCAAAATTATGATCCCCATGTCAGGCCGGCAGCCGGCAATCGACTTATTCAGGTAAGGAGATGCTCGTCCGAAGTGCGGTGATGCCGTCTCAGCCTCTCCGGACGCCAGGGATAGAAAGTAAATACCACGGCGGCGACAACGGTGAGCATTATCCAGTCGACTCCGTAAATGATCAATGCATCGGTGGAATAACCGCCATAAGGAGTAGTGAGCTCCCCGGTCAGGGACTTGCCGATCAGGAAAAGAAGGAGAAGCGGAGTGATATACCGTACGCATACATCCCAGAAGAAGGGGACCTTTCTGCCCCCGGTCTGATCGATGTGGGCTTTGGCATTCTGTACCTTGAGAAGCCAGCCTACCAGAAAACATTCCATCACCCCGCCGAGAACGAGACCGTAGTTGGTCACGAAATGATCCACGATGTCGAGGATCAGCAATCCGGCCCTGGTGGTGAATATGATACTGCCGGCAAATCCAAGCAGGCACAGTCCGGTCACCACCTTTTTCCGGGTCCAGGGAAACTTGTCGAGCAGGGCGCAGGTAAAGGCCTCCACCAGTGAGATCCCGGAGGAGAGGCCGGCAACCAGGAGGACAAGAAAAAAAATGGCACCAAACAGCTCCTGTCCGAAGGGAAGCTGACGGATTGCTTCCGGATAGACCACGAATGCGAGCTGAGGTCCTCCCTTGATAACCTGGTCGAAAGGTACTCCCTTGGTCGCTGACATGAAGCCGACGATCCCGAAAACGGCGAATCCGGCGATGAATGAATATATACAGTTAACCAGGGACAACCACATGGCGCTGCCTACCAGGTCAGTTTTCCTGGGAAGATAGCTGGCATAGGTGATCATTATCCCGAACCCGAGGGAAAGAGTGAAAAAGATCTGGCCGAAAGCCGCCACCCAGACATTCCAGACTGCAGGATCGGAGAAATTCTTGATGACATTGATCTTGTCCCAGTCAGGTTTTAAATAGAACTCGCCGATTGCAGCGGCAGCCCCTTCCAGGGTGACGGTCCAGCCTACCAGAATCAGGGTGAGCAGAAGGAGGACAGGCATGAAAAAAGTACAGGCCTTTTCGATGCCACGGTTTATCTCCCGGTAGCAGATGGCCCAGCAGATAAACCAGATGAAAAAGGTCGCCGAGATAATCGGGACCCGAATGCCTCCGAGATCGAGGGGGGAATCCGTCAACTGCAGGAAGGAGTTAAAGAAAAAGTTCTCCGGATCGGGTCCCCAGGCAAGATTGAGGGAAAAGAAGAAATAGTTGAGGCACCAGCCCATCACCACGGAATAGTAAAGCATGATGCCGAACAGGGCGATAACCGGCATCCACCAGCCCACCCACTCCATATTTTTACTGATCCTGGCGAAGGCGAGAGGTGACGCCCCTTTTTCCCGGTGTCCCAGGACATACTCCAGAATCAGCAACGGAATTCCGGCAACCACCAGAGCGACAAAATAGGGAAGAAGGAAAGCTCCGCCTCCATGCTCAAAGGCGGTATAACTGAATCGCCAGATATTGCCCAGACCCACGGCAGAACCTATAGCAGCCAGTAGAAAGCCTAATTTGCTACCCCATACCGGACGTGATTTTTTCTGTGCCATGTACCTGTCTGTGCCTTGTGATTAATAAGATTGGTGTCTATCGGCAGCCGATCGCAGTCCATGCAACTTTATATAAAAAAAAATCTTTGTCAACTGCGTTGCATTTTATTACTTTTATTGGTTTGATTTAGTGAGAGACCGCCCGGCGCTACCGACCCAGATTTACAAAAGACTCGAACAGTGAAGGCAGCCGGCGATCCAAACTGTACCTGCCGTGATGTATTTGCAGCTTAACAAGGCGATCCCGGGATCAGCAGACTATGTCCATAGAATCAAAATACACCGAAAATATAAAAAGCCTGGTGCCAAGACCGGATATAGCCCTGGAAGTGGCGACTATGGCTCATAGCGCCGATTGCCATTTCCCGGCCCTGGCCGCCAAAATCGAACAGGATCCCAATCTTACCGCCAACATGATGCGCCTGGCCAACTCCGCCTACTTCGGCCTCAACAGCAGTTTCTCGTCCGTTCATGAAATTCTGGTCAGACTGGGGCTGGAGACCGTGCAGATTCTGGCCATTACCGGGGCGGCCTCCGGCCTGCTCAGTTCCCCGCAGGAGGCCTACAATCTGAAACCCCAGGCCCTGTGGTACCACAGCTACGCTACGGCTATTCTTGCCAGGATTATCTGCCGGTACTCAGGCATCCAGGACAGAAACTCCGCCTACACCGCTGCCCTGCTTCATGACATTGGCAAAGTCCTGCTGAACAGACCCTTGCAGATAGCGGTCTCCAACCTCGATTCCGATCAGAGAAAAGAATTTCACAGCGAAATAGCCATGGAAGAAGCCCTGCTGGGGACCAACCATGCCAAGGTCGGCCAGGTCCTCCTGCACAAATGGCGATTACCCAAAAAGATTCAGGAGGCGGTGGGCTATCACCATACCTCTCCTGAAAGGCATGGCGAAAATGGAATCAAGATGGCCGTTTTCCTGGCCAATTATCTGACGGCCAGCATCGGGATCTATTCAATATCAGAGGAGGATTATCCCACCTTTGACTTAGATGAACTCCTTGATAAAGAAGAAGCCGTTGTTTATCCGGATGAAGTTTATGGCAATATGGAAGAGATCATAGACGAATTCTTCAATGTCCTGCACGGCAAGGAGGATATCCGATCCTCAAATACCAGGTCCTGACCTGGTAAATTGCAAATTCCAAACAGATTCCAATATTCACAGTTCCAATAACGCAAACGACTGCCCCTGATTTGGATTTTCGATTTCGATTTCGAGTTCGAGTTGGATTGTGTAACCTGTTCGGAATTTGTGATTTGGGCGTTGTGATTTGGGCGTTGTGATTTGTTTGTAATTTGGAATTTGCTTATAACTCAGTCCCCCCCCGTATGGCCCGGGCGAGGCGTTCCCTGAATTCACGACCGGTAATCTCCCGGGCTCCGAGCCTTATCAAATGTGCCGTCTTCATCTGGCAGTCAATCATCTCGAAATTGCGCTCTTTAGCCCAGTCAACCAGAAAGGCCAGAGCCACCTTGCTGCTGTTGGCCACAAGGCTGAACATGGACTCACCGAAAAAGACCCTGCCCATTCTGACTCCATAGAGACCGCCTACCAGCTTTCCTTTCTGCCAGCATTCCACCGAACAGCCGTAACCTGCCTCATGAAGACGGCAGTAGGCCTTCACCATTTCGTCGACGATCCACGTCCCCTGCTGCCCCCGGCGCGGGACTGATGCGCAGGCTTTGATTACATCCTGAAAGGCGGTATTGAAGGTTACCCTGAAATCTCCCTGCCGTATGGTACGGGCCAGCCGCCTCGAGACGTGGAACCTCTCCGGCTCCAGGATCAGGCGGGGATCCGGAGACCACCAGAGAATAGGATCTCCAGGTCCATACCAGGGAAAGATTCCCAGAGAATAGGCCAGGATAAGTCTTTCCGTATTCAGATCTCCGCCCACGGCAAGAAGGCCTTCCTCGCCGGCAAGCTCCGGGGGTGGGAATATCAATTGGTCGGTTAACTGAAAAATCAAGAACGACCCAGAACCTCTCTCAGTTTGTCAATAAGGAGGGAGGGAGTGATCGGCTTGCCGAGGTAATTGACCCCCTCCTCAAGCACTCCACCTTTTAAAAGACTGTTGTCAGTGTAACCGGACATATATATGACCTTGAGATCCGGCAGGAAGCCGGAAAGTCGATCAGCCAGTTCCCGGCCGTCCATACCAGGCATGATAAGATCGGTCAGCAGAAGATCAGGCGGATTC
>JBEPXR010000178.1:0-5563 GCA_041641775.1 Desulfobia sp.
GGCAGTTGCCAAGGACTTTCAGATTCCCAGTTCTTATTGGGCCCTTTACCAGGGGATCGACAATCACCAAGACTTTAACCGGCGTCTGATCGATTTTATCATGGCTGAGATTTTCCAGGTCCGAAAAGGTGTTATCCCGGACAGCAGGGAGTTTGAAGATAAAATCCTGGAGGTGAAGGCGCAGGGGCTCTATCCCAGGGGTCGAGAAATCAGGGGGAAGGTTATGGAACTGCTCCGGGAACGTTGCGCTGTCCTGGATTACATCGGAGAGGCAGAAAAAAAAGGGCGCGGTATGGACGCTCAGAAAGCCAGGGAGTTTCGTGACCGGGTAGCCCAACTCCTGCCGCCGAGATTTCTGGATTCAGTATCTCTGGAAGAGTTGGAATGTTTGTTTCGTTATTTAAAGGCCTTGAGGATACGAATTGAAAGAAGAGTTCAGGATCCCTCCCGGGACAAAGCCAAGGAGAACAGGATTATCCCTTTTCTTGCCAGGCTTGAATCCTGTCCGGTTCCCGAACAGGCCGATCCGGAGCAGAGGCGGATAATCAATGAGTACCGCAGAATGGTGGAAGAATTCAGGATAGCGGTTTTTGCCCCGGAGGTTAGAACGGGGCTTCCGGTCTCTGAAAAACGGCTTGAAAGTAAATGGAAAGAGGTGATAAGTTATATTAAGTAGTAATAAGGATTCAGATTTATAGCGTCTTTCGTCTCACCCATCAGGCTGTCCTACATTCTTATTTCTGCCGCTTCAGGCAGGACACAGGAAGGAGACAGCTGAAGACCTTACACCAAATTAATCACATCCATGAAAACTATAGTGAAGATCCTGGTCGCCTTTATCGGCGGTTTGCTCCTTATAACGGCCGTTCTGTCGCTTTTTGTCCATTACTATCTCACAGACGAAAGAGTCAAGAAACTGGTCGTCCCCAAGCTGGAAAATGTTCTGGCCAGAGAGGTTCAGCTCCAGGATATCCAGGTCAGCCTCTGGAAAGGGGTAACTCTCAACGATTTCGTGATCCTGGAAGCCGACGGTCAGGAGGAATTTGTCAAGGTTGAAGGCTTCAATCTCAGTTATGACCTGTTGCCCCTCTTGAACAAGAAGTTGAGGATAAGCCGGATCGTCCTGAACGAGCCGCGGATAAGAGTGGTTCGTAATGTCGACGGCCGTTTCAATTTTGAGAGCCTTAAACCCCTGGATTCATCTGCCACCGGAAGGGATGTCGAGATGGAGACCCAGGACAGACAGACCGGCGCAATGCTTCCCCTGGCCCTCAGTATAAGTGAGGTGAAGATCAAAAACGCCCATCTGACTCTGGAGGACCAACTTGAAGAATTGCCTGCAATCAGGGCTTCTGCGGACGGGAGTATGAGTTTTGAGAGCGGGAGGGATCTCGCCACGATTGAATACAGCGGCAGAGTGGATATAGAGGCCGAGGCCATTTATGAGGTCCTTGAAACCAGGCTGAATGGAGGCACCAGTTTTGACCGGAATCAGGCGGATTTTCATTTTGATCTCCAGGTGGATGACCAGAAAATGACGTTTACCGGGTTGGTCAAAGACTATATGGAATCACCGGATCTGCAGTGTGATATGGAGAGCATCTCTCTGGATCTCGATTATTTACTGGCGGCCCTGGGGAGCCTCGGCGGTCAGGGTAAAGGAGAGACCGAAGCCCAGGGTGGTGGTTCGGAAAACAAAGGAGGAGAGCCGGTCGGCATGGGAATTCCTGAAGGTCTTCGAGCCAGGGGGGAAGTCCGGGTGGCTGAGGCAACCTATCGGAACCAGGGCATCAATGATTTTGAACTTGAATACGTGTTACGGGACAGGATCCTTCATCTTAAAGATATTTCGGCTGAAACCGCAGACGGAAGGATTGGCGGCCGGGCTGCCGTTGATCTCGGTCAACTGGAACCGGATTACAATGCCACCCTGGTGATCCGGGGGGTCCAGCTTGCTTCCCTGCAGAAGAATGTCTTTTCCGGGATCGGTGAGCGAGTTTCAGGAACCCTTATCGCTGATCTCGACCTTTCAGGGGCCGGATTTCAGTGGCCTGCACTGGCAGAAAACTTAAACGGTGAGGGAACCTACAAGCTTCTCGACGGCCGGATTCACCGGATTGAAATTGTTGCCGCCATTGCCGCCCTTCTCCGTGAAGAGAGACTTGAAGACATCTATTATGAGGAAATGAGCGGTAATCTGCGGCTGGATAAGGGTGATGTTATACTTAAAACCTCGCTGGACGCGGAACAGGTCGATATCAGCGCCGAGGGAGTAATCGGGCTTGACGGCAATCTCGCTCTGCCGATGGAACTTGAACTTTCCCGGGAATTATCCAGAGATCTGACAGATAGGACATTCTTGAGCAGATATCTGATCGAAGAGGATGGTTCCGCCTCTCTCAAACTTTACCTGACCGGCAGTTTTGCCAACCCCCGGGTTTCTCTGGATACCTCCGGAGCCCGGGAGGCTGTTAAGAAGAAACTGACGGAAACTATAAGAGGCAAGGTCGTAGGAGAGGTTGAAAAGCTTTCTGGACCGGATGAACGGGTTGAAAAAGGGGCGGAGAAAGAGGCCAGCCCTGAAGAAGTAGTCAATGAGTTCATTGAGGGGATACTGGGGAAGTAGAAAGAGAGCAAATGTGGTCCGGTCGGAGCCTTTCTCCGATTTCTCATTAAAAAAGCAGAATTTTTCTGACGGCATTGCTGGAACGAATTGGCGGATTTCTCCGGCTCTTGCCAGATTGGCAGATCTGCTTGCCATTCTGGCAGAAAAATGAACTTTTTGGGAGGTAACTTTTTAATATAACGGCTTTTTTTCTCTGGCATGAAAATGGCAATACTGCATACCAAGCAGATAACATTTCAGACGGAGGATGTTGCCATGAAAAGCGGAGTCTCAGCCAGAACGAAGAGTCGGCTCGGAACAAGAGATCAGGTCGAGTACAAAGAGATAATGGAGATCCTGGGAACAGCAGGTGCTGTCCCGGCTCTTTTTGGTCTCTGGGCTGGTGCCTGCCTCGTGGGAGGGCTGCTTGCCAGCGGTGGACCCGTGGCCATGGTCAAGCAGCTCTTTACAGCTGTCACTGGATTTTGATGGCAGATACTGTCCGCAGAAAAGAACAGGAAAGAATTCTACTCCGATTGCAGAGAAGATAGCACATTTTCCAGTTCCTCGAAGGAGGAGGTTCTGAAAATCTGCTCCCGTATCTTATTGCCATGGGGTATGCCTTTGAAATATCGGCCCGCCTGACTGCGTAAAGCGGCGGCGCCTCTGTGCGGATCGGCATGTGTTTTGATCAGTTCAAGATGGCGTTTTAAAGTCCTCAACCTGACAGCCAGTCCATTTCCGTCTACATTATCCTCAAAGATCCATGGCCTTCCCATGGCAGCCCGGCCGATCATCACCCCATCACAGCCACTTTCTTCCATCCTTTGCCAGCCTTCGTCCCTGGAGGTGATGTCACCGTTTCCTATGACAGGAATGGTCACCTTTTCTTTTATACGGGCAATGTAGGCCCAGTTCGCCTGACCCCCAAAGCCGTCACTCCAGGTGCGACCATGAACTGCCAGAGCAGAGGCCCCGTTATCCTCCGCCATGCGGGCGAAGTCTATACCGTTGATCCTTTCGTGATTCCAGCCTGATCTGATCTTAACAGTCACGGGCTTGCCTCCTTTCTCCACGACACTGCGAATTATCCGGGCAGCCAAGTGGGGATTTTTCATCAGAGCCGCTCCCCCACCCTTTTTGACTACCTTTTTCACGGGACAGCCCATGTTGATATCAATAATATCTGTATCGGTTTCGCCAACGATGGCGGCCGCTTCTCCCATGATCTCTGGATCGGCGCCGAATAATTGCATGGCGACAGGGTGGTCTTCGGCTGCGGTCTTCAGCATCTCGAACGTTTTCTTCTGGCGGTAAACCAGGCCATGGCAGCTGATCATCTCGGAATAGACCAGTCCAGCGCCATATTCCAGGCAGAGGACCCGGAAGGGCAGGTTGCAGTAGCCGGCCAGAGGGGCCAGCACAAAAGGGCTTGTTATTTGGAGGGATTCTATCTGCATTGTGGCTCACGGGAGAACAGCAGTTTCCCTGCTCGGCGGCAGAGAAGGATGTCTGAATTTAACTATCTAAATATACAGGGTATTTTTATTATGGAGAGATTTTGTTTAACGTAGTATAGTGCTTGCTTGATTTCAATGAAATTGCTGCTCAGGGCCCAGCTTCCGACCCCCAAGCGTTCGCTGACCCGGAAGGCAGGGTGATATCAAAATATCTGTCCGTTGATCCCGCAAATTTTACGACCCGCTGATCCTATGACGGGGTGTACCGTTTCAGATGTCTTGATTTTACAGTAACATCATAAACTGCAAACTAAAATTTTTGGAGCCATTATATGACATTCAGTCTGGATATCAACCAAGAAAAACTGTCTTCCGAGGAACTTGATAAACTCAAGGAAATGCGCAGACAATGCTCCCGCCGGGCTCTCCTGGCAACGACCCTCGCAGCCTCCGGTCATCCCGGCGGCTCCCTTTCAACTCTCGATCTTCTCCTGGTCACTTACGCTCTGATCAATCATCGGCCCGATCAGCCCTTATGGACGGACAGGGACAGGGTTATCATGAGTATCGGTCATGTTTCTCCCGGGGTCTACAGCGTTCTCAGCGAGTATGGCTATTTTCCCGAGAAGGAATTTTTGACTGGCTTCAGAAGGGCTGGCTCCGGATTCCCCGGACATGTGGAGAAAATAGTTCCGGGAGTTGAATGGGATACCGGGAATCTGGGACAGGGGCTGTCCACCGGGGTCGGCATGGCTCTGGCTTTCAAACTCAAGGGAATGGATCGGAGGGTCATCGTTTTTGTGGGAGATGGAGAAATGCAGAAGGGCCAGACTGTTGAAGCCATGCGTTTTGCCGCCAAATATAAGCTCGACAATCTGACAGTAATAGTTGACCGCAATCGCCTCCAGATCTGCGGCTCAACGGATGATGTGATGCCCATGAATGTTTGCGGTCTGTTCGAGGCGACCGGCTGGAACGTTGATCAGCTTGACGACGGACATGATTACAACAAGATATTCAGCAGCCTGAAAAAAGTTTTCAACAAAGATTGGCCCAGGGCAGGGACTCCCTCGGTTATTGTCGCCAGGACGATCATGAGCAAGGGTATATCATTCATGGAAAATCTGGCGAAATATCATGGTTCTCCCCTGAAGGAGGATAAGCTGGTGGAAGCTCTGCAGGAACTGGATCTGGAAAACGATTTTCACCATTGGGCCGAGTTGCGCAAGAATCCCGTTAATACGGCAACCAGGATGAGTGTCGGCCAGGGGGACTATCCGAAAATCGATCCCGGCACTCCGACAACCTACCAGGCAGGGGACAAGACCGACTGCCGTTCCGCTTATGGAGCGGCCCTGCTAAGCCTTGCAGAGAAGAACAATGTATCCGGTCAGGTTCCCAAAATAGCTGGACTATCCTGTGATCTTGAAGGTTCGGTCAAGATGGGGGGATTCCGGAAACACAGTCCCGATGCATTTCTCGAGTGTGGAATCCAGGA
>JBEPXR010000179.1:0-5491 GCA_041641775.1 Desulfobia sp.
TGAATTTCGGGTTCTGAATTTCTGGTTAATCTCGCAGAGACGCGGAGAACGCAGGGTAAAACATCAGTTACCTTTGCGCCCTCTGCGCCCTGGCGAGAGAAAAATCGTTCCAATTTTCGGGTTCTGCATTCCTGGTTAATCTCGCAGAGACGCGGAGAACGCAGAGAAAAACATCAGTTACCTTTGCGCTCTCTGCGCCCTGGCGAGATAAATACATACCTTATAATTCGTAATCCGCAACCAGGTGGTTCATGATATAGTGCTTGCGGTCCGGGGTGTTCTTGCCCATGTAGAAAGTGAGGAGCCGGCTGACCTCGCTCAAGCGGTCGATGTTCACCTGGCTCAGCCGCATGGTGTCGCCGATGAACTGCTTGAACTCGGCCGGCGAGATCTCGCCCAGGCCCTTGAAGCGGGTGATCTCCACCCGGCTGGTTCCCCGGCCCCTGCCCTTCAATTTCTTCTCCGCCTCCTCCCGCTCCGCCGGAGTATAGCAGTAGATGGTCTCCTGTTTGTTCCTGACCCGAAAAATCGGGGTTTCCAGAATAAAGATGTGCCCCCGCTTTACCAGGGTCTCGAAGTAGTGGAGAAAGAAGGTCAGCAGGAGGTTTCTGATATGCAGGCCGTCCACGTCGGCATCGGTGGCCAGGATGATCCGGTCGTAGCGCAGATCCCCCAGAGACTCTTCGATATTCAGGGCCTTCATCAGGTTGTACATCTCTTCGTTCTTGTAGAGCAGGGCCAGGTTCTGGCCGTAGACGTTCATGGGCTTGCCCTTCAGGGAAAAGACCGCCTGGTTTCTGGAATCCCTGGCACTGACAATGGAACCCGAGGCGGACTGCCCCTCGGTGATGAAGATCATGTTCTCCCGACCCGGAGGAGAAGGCTTGTTTTTGGTGGGATGATACTTGCAGTCCTTGAGCTGGGGAACCCGCACCGCCACTTTTTTGGCCCGGGTCCTGGCCTCCTTGCGGACGGACTGGAGCTCCCGGCGCAGCTTCTCGTTGCGCTGCACCTTGTTGATGATCAGCTCGGCCTTGTCGCTTTCCTTGTAGAGGAAGTCCCGGACGAAATCCTTGATCCGGTTCACGATCTTACCCCGGATCTCGGTGTTGCCCAGCTTGTTCTTGGTCTGGGATTCAAAAACCGGATCCTTGACCTTGACCGCCACCGTTCCCACTATGCCCTCGCGGACGTCCGGTCCGGAAAACTTCTTGCCGCAGTACTCGTTGACCCCCTTGAGGATGCCCTCCCGGAAGGCGGAAAGGTGGGTGCCCCCCTCGTTGGTATAGGTGCCGTTGACAAAGGAGAAGTAGTTTTCCCCGTAGCCCTCGGTATGGCAGAAGGCGCATTCCAGGAAGTCGTCCTTCAAGTAGAAGGGTTCATACAATCTGCCCTCCTCCACCTCGTGGCCGAGTAGATCCAGCAGGCCGTTGGCCGAGTAAATCCGCTCCTCCCCCAGGTAAAGGCTGAGCCCGGCATTGAGATAGGCATAGCGCCACAGTCTCTTGCGGATGAAATCGAAATTGAAGGAGAACTCGGGAAACATGGAGTGGTCCGGCACAAACTCGATCTCCACCCCGTTCTTCTCACCAGTCTCACCTTCCTCCTGCTCCTGGAGGATGCCCTGCCTGAACAAGGCCCGGCTGTAGCTACCTTCCCGGAACGAGGTAACGGTGAATTCCTCGGAGAGGGCGTTGACCGCCTTGGTTCCCACCCCGTTCAGGCCCACGGAGAACTGGAAGACATCGGTATTGTACTTGGCCCCGGTATTGATCACCGAGACGCATTCCACCAGCTTGCCCAGGGGGATGCCGCGGCCGAAGTCCCGGACCCGGACCCGGCCCTCTTCGGAGATGGAGATGTCCACCCTCTTGCCCGCTCCCATGATGAATTCGTCCACGGCATTGTCGATCACCTCTTTGAGGAGGATGTAGATCCCGTCGTCCGGGTGGCTGCCGTTGCCCAGGCGGCCGATGTACATCCCGGGCCTGAGCCGGATATGCTCCAGGGAACTCAGGGTTTTGATCTTTGATTCGTCGTATGCTGCAGCCTTTGCCTCTTTCATTAAGACCTTCAATTAAGTACTGTTGTCTTTGCGGGATAGCCGAACTGTTCCTGAAGATCGCCCGCGGGGGCGATCACTCCTCACTCTTCACCCGATCGCCCACTATAGCATATCAGCACAACATTTACAGGGAATTTCTCCGGGAGAATATTTGACCTCGTGTCCCCGGCTGTACTATGCTATATTTCAAGACAGGAACCGATAAACTTACCAATGGTGCGAAATGACGAGTCATCCCCAGGACGAGCAGCCGGATCAGGAAAACAGCGGCGAAAACGAAGCCGGAGGAAGTGCTGAAAAATCCAAGGAATCCAGTGCCTCGGAAAAGACGGAAAAAGAGTCCGCCTCCGCCGGCCAGCAACTCCCTATTATCGGCCTGGGGGCCTCGGCCGGGGGACTGTCCGCTCTGCAGTCGTTTTTTTCCAACATCCCGGAACACAGCGGCCTGGCCTACATTGTGGTCCTCCACATGAGCCCCCACCGGCCCAGCATGCTGCCGGACCTGCTTCAGAAAAAGACAGCCCTTCCCGTCACCCTCGCCCAAAACAATGAAACTGTTGAAGCCAACCATGCCTACGTGATCCCGCCGGACAAAAAAATCAAAGTATCCCGGGGCAGAATCAGCCTCCTGGATTCCGGTGGCCGGGAGGAAGCCCTGCCCATTGATCTATTGCTGGAATCCCTGGCCGATGACAAGGGGTCTTTTGCCGGGGCCGTCATTCTCTCCGGCACCGGCACGGACGGCACCCTGGGAGGCAAAAAAATCAAGACGGCCGAGGGCCTTTTTGTGGCCCAGTCTCCGGAAACCGCCGATTATGACGGCATGCCCCGAAGCGCCATAAATACCGGGCTGGTGGACATGCAGCTCTCCCCCGATGAAATGCCGGAGAGACTTATCCGCTATTTCAGGAACGTCACTGACACTGACACTGACACTGAAAAGGTAAAAGATCAGCAGCAGTGGCTGAACAAAATATTTGCCATTCTGCGCAACAGGATCGGCCACGACTTTTCGTCCTACAAGACCAATACCATGCTGCGGAGGATCTACCGCCGCATGGTGATCAACCAGGTTGATGAACGGGAAAGGTATCTTGACTTTCTCAGGGACAATACCCAGGAGCCCAGAGCCCTGTTCAGGGAGCTCCTGATCGGGGTAACCAGTTTTTTCCGCGATGGTGAAGCTTTTGGAATCATCAAGTCCCGGTATCTGCCCGGTCTCGCCGAAGAAATGGAGGAGAACGCCACCTTCAGGGCCTGGATTCCGGCCTGCTCCACCGGGGAGGAAGTTTACAGCCTGATCATGGTCTTCCGTGAGTATCTGGATACCATCAACAAACAGATCGACATCCAGGTTTTCGGCACCGATATCGACCCCAATGCCATCGACAAGGCCAGAGAGGGGCTCTATCCCGCCAGCATCAAAACAGATATCCCCGGGAAACGGCTGGACCGCTTCTTCAGAAAGGAAGGGGAATTTTACCGGATCAACAAGGATATAAGGGACTGCGTGGTCTTTTCGGTCCAGGACCTCCTCAGGTATCCGCCTTTTCTGCGGCTTCACCTTCTCTGCTGCCGCAATCTCCTGATTTATCTTGAGGCCGGGGCCCAGAAAAAGCTCCTTCCCCTGTTTCACTACGCTCTGAATCCTGGAGGACTCCTCGTTCTCGGCTCCTCGGAGACGATCGGCGGCTTCACCAATCTGTTCAGACCCCTCGACAGAAAGTGGAAGATATACAGGAAACAGGAAGTTCCCCAGCAGCTCCGCCAGATAGTGAGCTTTCTCAGCGGCATCCCGAAAAAAAATACCAGCCATGAACCGACGAATACATCGGCTGACGACAGGGGAGAAGATATCGGCGGCATGACCCGGCAGGCCATCCTGGAGCAGTTCGCCCCCACTGCCATCCTCATTGACGACAACGGCGACATCCTCTATATCCAGGGCCGGACCGGCAAATACCTGGAAACAACCAGCGGACCTCCCAGCCGGAATATCCTCGATCTGGCCCGGGAAGGGCTGCGCCTCGAGCTTTCCTCAGCCCTCCGGGCCGCCAAATCCTCCAGTGAAGAGGTGGTCCGCAAACGGATCGGTATCAAGTCCAACGGCGATCTCCAGATTATTGACCTGCACGTCAGGCCCCAAACCAAGCCCCGTGAACTGGAAGGCCGTTTCCTGGTGGTGTTTTGGAACAGGAGCAGTGAATCGACTCAGTCTGACGCCGGGAGAGACCGGACCGAGTTGCCGGAAGGTGAAGTCTCGGAACGGATTGACGAGCTGGAGAAGGAACTGAAATACACCCGGGAGAGCCATCAGAGCACCATCGAGGAGCTGGAATCCTCCAACGAGGAACTCAAGTCCACCAACGAAGAACTCCAGTCGTCCAACGAAGAACTCCAGTCCACCAATGAAGAACTGGAATCCTCCAAGGAAGAGCTGCAGTCTCTCAATGAGGAGCTGCAGACGGTCAACAGCGAACTCGCCAGCAAGGTCGAGGAGTTGAGTACGGCCCACGACGATATGCGCAATCTCCTGAACTCCACCCAGGTCGCCACCATCTTCGTGGACAAGGAGCTTCGCATCCGGCGCTTCACTCCCGAGTCGACCAACATCGTCAACCTGATCGATTCTGACGTCGGACGTCCCCTGGAACACGTGGTAACCAACCTGACCTACACCCGGATGATGGACGACCTCCGGGAAGTTCTGAACAACCTTTCTTCCAAGGAAGTGGAGATACAGACCACCGGTGGGGAATGGTACATCATGCGGGTCATGCCGTACCGGACTATGGACAACCGGATCGATGGAGCCGTGCTCACCTTCTCCAGTATTGATGAGCAGAAGAAATACCAGGAGAAACTCGAACACGCCTGGGAGCTGAACCGGGCCATCTTCGACATGAATTCCGAGCCAATGGCTGCATTGAACGAATCCGGGGAGATGGTGATTGCCAATACAGCCTTCACCGAGACCCTGAACATTTCTCAGGACGATATCAAGGACAGAAACATCGATGAGTTCGAGGAGCGAATCCCAGTCCTGAGCGAATTGAAAGATAAGCTGCAGAAGGCCTTTGAGGATAATCAGGACTTCACTACGGAATCTTTTGACCCGGGAGACGGGCAGAAATTAACTATCCGCGGCCAGGTAATCAAGAAGGACGGGAAATTCCCCTACCGCATTCTCCTGCATTTCAAACCAGGAAAAAAATAATGGCTGAAGGCTCACACAAAAAAAAGCGCTCCGCCGATCTGCGCCGGCGGGCCGAGGAAGCAGCCAAGTTGGTGCAGGAAAGAAAGGAAGCCTCCTCCAAGGACTTGCCCGGGCTCATCCAGGAACTGCAGGTCTACCAGGCGGAGCTGGAAATCCAGAACGAAGAGCTCCGCCGATCCCAGGAGGAACTGACTGAACTCAAAGAGGAA
>JBEPXR010000180.1:0-5481 GCA_041641775.1 Desulfobia sp.
GCCCGTATCATCGGTCCTTGATCCTTTATGGTTGCCTTGATTGTTGGCTGGTTCCTGATTCGTTATATTTCCTGATTCGTTTCCTGGTCCTATCCCAATCTTCCCAGTCTGGTAATTGCCAGGTCGTCCAACTCATCGAATGACCTGATGACTTTTTGCTGGCTGGCGTACGCCCGCTGGAGATCGATAAGCTCTGTCATTTCTTTGACGGTGTTGACGTTGGAGCTTTCCAGAAATCCCTGTTTGACAGAGGGGGAATTGAGGGGGATTTCGTTGTTCTGCCCGGGGGTCCGAAACAGATTTCTGCCTGCTTTTTCCAGGTTGCCGGGGTTGTCGAAGCTGACGACAGCCAATCGGTTGATGGTAATGCCGTCTTCCGAGATAGTCCCGTCATCGGCTACACTGATATTCTGGCCGGTGATGCTTATAGGGCCACCTTCGCCCCACACCAGATCGCCTCCGGGAGTGGAGAGCTGCCCCTGGCTGTTAATCAGAAAATGGCCGGAGCGCGTGTACCGGGTTCCTTCTTCTGTCATTACCTTGAAAAAGCCTTCGCCGTTAATGGCGAAGTCGAGCTGATTGCCCGTCTGTTTGAGAGGTCCCTGTTCATGGCTGGTTGTCACTTTCAGAGCCTTGCCCACCCTGGCCTGGTCTCCACTGTTTTTATAGAGCATCTCCCAGAAGGTCACGTCGTCCCTTTTGTAGCCATCGGTGTTGACATTGGCCAGGTTATTGCTGGTCTGGTTCAGCCGCTGGCTGTGGGCCAGCATGGTTTCGGTGCTCTCTATAAGCCCCAGTCGGTTTTTGATTTCCATATCAGCTCCTGCTTAAGGTTTGCAGACAGCTTTTGCAAAACCTGTGCCGAAGACCGTGGAAAGCGATTTCAGAGGAGGGAGTGTGGGAGGAGGAAAGAAAGGGGGAAATTTTTTCCTAGCTTATATGGAGAGGAAAGGAGGAATGTGAAAATGAAAAAACAAAAAATGGCGGTTGATGGAGATGGACAGATAAAACCTGGAATCAGGGAAGTTTTGATGTTCAGTTTCTTGACATGGAGGAAACCTGCGGAGCAAGCGGTTGTCTTTCCTCCACTGCCCGGCTATCTCAGGGCTGGTACTCCTGATTTGCCCGATAGATGAAGGCGAGGATCTCGGCGACTGCCAGGTAGGTATGGGGAGGGATCTCTTCATTGAGTTCGAGTTTGGCCAGGGCTTCCACAAGGTCGCTGTCTTCGTGAACAGGTATGCCATATTCCCGGGCCAGTTCGATGATCTTAGCCGCTGTGCTGCCCCGTCCCTTGGCAATCAATCGGGGGGATTCCTCTTTTTCCCGGTCGTAGCGGAGGGCTACGGCATTTTTGCGGGTATCATCAGTGGAGTCGGTCAAACTGGTAGCTCTGCAGGCTGGAAAAAACCGGATACCTGATGTTGATCGGATAAGAGGCGGACCTGTTCCGAAGCCGGTTTAGATTTTTGCTTGTCTATGGTATAAGGAAATTGCCCTTCAGTCCCGTACTATGCCAGAACGGGGAGCGGAAAGCAATATCATTCAATTCCGGAGTCCGGCTATGAAATTTGAAAGGTTATACCCGTTTACTCTGGTCAGACGTTACAAGAGGTTTCTGGTTGATGTGGAAGGTGAAGACGGCAGGATCATGACCGCCCACTGCCCCAATACCGGCAGTATGAGGGGGTGTCTCGAGCCAGGCAGTCCTGTCCTGCTTTCCCGTTCCGAAAACATCCGGCGTAAGTATCCCTATACCCTGGAGATGATTTGGGTCCGGGGGTGCTGGGTCGGGGTCAATACCTCCCGGACCAACGAGCTTGTTCGGGAAGCTCTTGAGGATAGGGTTATCATGGAGTTTGCCGGTATAAAGCGGATAAGACGGGAAGTGAAAGTTTCGGAGAGCAGCCGGCTTGATTTCTGTATCGACTGCCGGGATGGGCCGGTTTATCTGGAGGTCAAGAACTGTACCCTGGTTGAGGCTGGCACTGCCATGTTTCCTGATGCAGTGACCAAAAGAGGCAGCAGGCATCTGCAGGAACTGATCAGTCTCAGACAGCGGGGATTTGAGGCGGCCGTCCTGTTCTGTGTCCAGAGGATGGATGGTCGGGATTTTGCCCCGGCAAGTCATATCGATCCAGACTATGGGGCAAAGCTTGCGGAAGCAGCCCGGGTCGGAGTCAAAATATTGGCATACCGGGCTTGCGTGGACCAAGAAGAAATACGAATACGCGATTCCCTGCCCCTGAAAAAGACCGGCTGGGGGGACGGCGTATAAAATGGGACTGTCCATGAATTATGATAAAAAGGCGGTTGTTTTGCTCAGCGGCGGCCTGGACTCAACTACTGTCCTGGCCATTGCCATGCAGGAAGGCTGCCGTTGTTATTGTCTCAGCTTTGCTTACGGGCAGCGGCAGAAGGTGGAACTGGAACGGGCTGCTTTGATAGCCCGTGCACTTGGAAGTGCGGATCATCTAATTCTTGACATTGATCTGGACAAAATTGGAGGTTCAGCCCTGACTACCTCTGTCGAGGTTCCCAAGAGCAGAAGTGCCGCGGAGATGAAGGACTCCATACCCATTACCTACGTACCGGGGAGAAATACCATATTCCTGGCCTATGCCGTTTCCTGGGCTGAAGTGGTTGGAGCGGGATCAATCTATATCGGTGTCAATGTCATGGATTACAGCGGGTATCCCGATTGCCGGCCTGAGTATCTCGAATCTTTCGCAGAAACTGCCAATCTTGGAACCAGGGCAGGAGTTGAGGGGGGAGGGGGATTTGACATTCGGGCTCCTCTGCTCTATTTGTCTAAAGGAGAGATTATTAAAAAAGGTTTGAGCCTCGGGGTGGACTATTCTCTGACCCACAGTTGTTATGATCCTGACAGTCAGGGCAGAGCCTGCGGGGTCTGTGACTCCTGCATTCTCAGGCTAAAAGGCTTCCAGGAGGCTGGTGTGTCCGATCCGGTGGAATATCTCAAGCGTTGAGTTCGGATCACCAGTTTCATAGGTCCCTTTAACCGGCTGCTGCTCCTCCTGGTCTGTTTTCACGGTGGTTCCTGGTTAAGGCAGTGGATCCGGGGAGATAAAAATGAACAGGGAAAAAACGAACGCACCATATTCTGCAGGTTCTCTTTTTATGGTGGGCCTGCCAGGACCCGACCTGGATGAATCGACCAGGCAGTTGATCACCGATCTTGGTATCCATAACTTCATACTGTTTCGGAGAAATGTCCGCGACAAGGATCAGCTTGCCGGTCTCACTCGTGATCTGCACAGGCTCTGCCTTGACATGAACCTGCCCGCTCCCCTCATAGCTATAGATCATGAAGGGGGGGCAGTCTGCCGCCTGCCCGATTCCTTTACCCGTATTCCCTCTGCCATGGAACTGGCGTCACAGCCGAGGCCGGAGGAAGAGATCAGCCGATATGCATCTGTTGCCGCTATGGAATTGGGGGAGGTGGGAATCAACATGAATCTCGCCCCTGTTCTTGATGTTTGTCCGCGGGGAAAAGGCTTTTTCATGGAAGACCGCAGTTTCGGAGGTGAGCCTGCCAGGGTGACGGAGTTGGGAGGTATTTTTATCAGGGAGAGTCGGAAATGTGGAGTCATTCCATGCGGCAAGCATTTTCCCGGGCTCGGCCGGGCCGTCCTTGATCCTCACAAGGTCCTCCCCGTCATATCTCGTTCAGAGGAACTGATAAAAAGCGAAGATCTGCTTCCTTTCAAAGCGGCTGCGGCTTCCGGTCTGCCTTCCTTTATGACTTCTCATGCTGTGTACGAGCAGCTGGATCCGGAAAGACCCGCTACCCTGTCACCGTATATCCTCCAGGATCTTCTCCGTAAGTGGCTTGGTTTTGAGGGATTGCTTGTCAGTGACGATCTTGAAATGGGAGCAATAGAGGGAGAGCGTACTGTGGCGCAGGCTGCCGTCGAAGCCTTCAGGGCTGGAGTTGATTTGCTCCTCATCTGCGAAGATCACGAAAAGGTAAGGGCGAGTTGGCAGGCTTTCAGCCGGATCTCCGATTCTTTGTTGATGACCAGGGTAAGGGAGTCATTAGAGCGCCAGAGAAGGGCCTTCGCCATGTGATCCTTTGTCGTTGGCCCACAGGAGAGTTTTTCAGCTATAATTTTCAGCCATAACAGGATGATTCCTGCGGACAGCCTGTCAGCCTTTCATATCCGACCCTGGTTTCCTAAATTCCTTCCCAATTTTTCCAGTATGTTCCCAATAATGCCTTACTTGATGTCAACAAGGCTTCTGTCCGTGCTTTTTCCAGCGGCAACTGTTTTCGTCTAAAATACTGGCAACCTTGTTTCGTATGTATTATCTTAGCATATAGGAAAGGTCTCTATTGAATAACTCAATCGGAGGACGTTTTATGGAATTGAAAGTAGAAGGCCGTAATCTTGATTTGAGGAAATCCTGGCAGGATAAAATAGAGGAGGAGAGAGAACGCCTGGTTCGGCATCATCCAGGTCTGGTCCACAACCTCAGGGTAACCATCGAAGACACCTCTCAGCATAAGCAGGGCTCATATGAAGTCGGGGTAGTGGCCGGAGTTCCCAATGATACGGTAGTAGTCAAGCGCAAAGGCGATACGGTCTGGACAATTCTGGGCGAGGCTTTCGATACCCTGGGCCTCAAGCTGAAAGAACTGCAGAGAAAGAAGCGGAAAACCAGTACCGGTAAAATTGTTACTCCATTTGAAGTTGCCGACACTACAGGTGTTATCAAGGCGCTCTCCCCTTATGAATCGTATGGATTTATAAGCAGTGGAGACGGAAAGGAGGTCTACTTTCATGAAAATGCCCTCAAAGATGTGACCATGGATAAACTGAGCGAAGGAGACAAGGTGGTTTTCGGCATTGCCGAAGGCAATAAGGGCCCCCAGGCTAATTGGGTACGCTGTGCCTGATTCTGTTCCGTAGTTCCAGTCGGCAGCGGTTCTCTGTTTTTTGCCGAGAAGATGTGAGCCGATGGCCATTCGAGTAAGAAGACAATAAACTCTCAGGGGATGACTCCTTCCCTGGGAGTTTTTTTATAAGAGAAGTATTACAAGCGGTCCTTGTGGCGGCTGATGCCGGCAGTGTCTTTCACTAAAACAAGGAGGTCGGTTTTGCATAAAGTGTATAGAAGCAACAGAGACAACGAAGTAATCGAGGGAATACGGGAGCGGAAAGACGAGCTGGCCGGCAGGATTGCTGTTTTATGTCACCATTATCAGGATGACCGGGTCTACCAGTTCGCCGATCTGGCCGGAGATTCGCTGAAACTGGCCAGGCAGGCGGCACTTTCCGGAAAAGAGGAGTATCTGATCTTTTGCGGTGTCCACTTTATGGCGGAATCCGCCGACATACTGACAGAGAGTGATCAGAAGGTCCTTCTTCCGGATCTGGAGGCAGGTTGCCCAATGGCCGACATGGCAAGTATTCCTGAAGTGGAGAAAGCATGGGAGGAGCTTCTCGGTCTCGACTC
>JBEPXR010000181.1:0-5450 GCA_041641775.1 Desulfobia sp.
TTCGCTACTTGTGGCAAACGGTACAGCCGAGTTTGTCTTTGGCCTTTTCCTTATGGCAGCCTTTGCAGTTCTTATGCGCAGCGCCCATGAGGGAGGCAAGCTGACCGCTCATTTCGTCCTTGTTATGGCAGGAGGCGCATTTCTTGATCTCCTGACCTTCTTTGTAAGGCTGTTTTTCTCCATCAGAACCTTTGCGGTGGTGGCATTCGCCACATTCAAATTGTTCCTGATGCTTGGCGTGGGGGAAAGTTGCCGGCTTGATGCCCCTTTCAGATTTCATGGTGATGTCAGCAGGACCCTTGTCGACGGCGATTGCCGAGCCGGCCATGGCAAATCCTGACAGAAAGGCAAATGCGGTTGCAACTACTACGGTTTTCTTGATCATACTTGTCTCCCTTTTTGTAATTTTGGAATTTTAAGATGACTCTTACAACCCATAATGACAAAGGTTACGCTTTTTTATATTCTTTGTCAAGTAAACGGCCGGGCAAAAATGAACAGCCATTCATGACACATAAGATCGGTCAGTAGCCAGTATCAGCCGGCATAACTGTGCAGGCCCGAGAGCAGATAGTTCACTCCGAAATAGGTGAATATTACGGCGACAAAACCGATGATGGAGAGCCAGGCGATTTTTCTTCCCCGCCAGCCTCTGGTGAACCAGGCGTGAAGAGTGGCGGCATAAATGAACCAGGTAATCAGCGACCAGGTTTCTTTGGGGTCCCAGCTCCAATAGGTTCCCCATGCGGAATTGGCCCATATGGCCCCGGTGATTATCCCGACAGTAAGCCATAGAAATCCGAAGACTATGGACCTGTACATCAGATCGTCTATGGTCTTCAGAGCTGGGAGGGAATTAATCAGTGATTTGGTGTCGGTATTGGAAGTCCGGCGCCGGAGCAGGTACATTATCCCCAGACCGCAGGCGACGGCAAAACCGGCATAACCAATGAAGCAGGTGACCACGTGGGCGATCAGCCAGTTACTCTGGAGGGCGGGAATGAGGGGTTTGATCTGCTGGTCGATATTGCCGGCAAACGAGGCATAGGCCATGGCAATAAAGGCAAAGGGCATGGTGAAGGCCCCGATCAGGCGGTTTTTGTACCTTATCTCCAGATAGAGATAGAAAAGCACTATGGCCCAGGAGAAGAAGACCAGGGACTCATACATGTTGGTCATGGGGGCATGGCCGATCCCCATCTCATAGGATTCCACCCAGCGCAGAATTATGCCCGCTGTCTGAGCGAGGAAGGTGGCGATTGTTATTACCGTGGCTACCACACCAGCTTTAGGCGTCTTGAAGAGAAAGGTGGCTATGTATACCGCGGAGGCGATAAGATACCCTATGATAGTAAGCCCTAAGAGTTGTGAACTTGTCATGATTCAGACCTTGTTGTTAGGTTTTTGATATGTCTTTATTTGCAGCCTTGTCCTGATTGAGATGCTCCACAACCAGGGACATGGTTTATTGCAGTTCTTTTTCAACCTTCCTGGTGGTTTCTTCAAAGTCCTGGGCGAAACCGGACTTATTCTTGTTGCTGTTTCCGCTTATGAGGACTCTGGTGCCGCCGTTTTCTTTGATCAGGACCCAGAGTCGGCGATGGGAAAGGAAAAAGGCGACGTAAAGGCCCCCCATCATCATGAAAAAACCAATGTAGACCGTCCAGACGCCGGGGTCCTTGGCAACCTGCAGTCCGGTGGCGTAGAACTGTTTGAGACCGAAGGTGTAACTTCCGTTCTCCGTCTTCACTGTGGTGGTGTCCCCTCCGGTAATCCAAAAGGTCTGGGGTTGACCGGAACCGTCAAAAAACCAGACCTTATATCTGAACAGTCCCGGTTCCTGGGTCCCGGCCCGGTTGACTACCCCGAACCTGACATTGCTTTCCCGCCATGTTGCCTCTTTGCCAGGGTCGATCAATACCTTGGTTGCTATATTTTCTTGGTTATTCTGGATGGTGGCAAGCAATTTTTCCAATCCCCTGTAGCTGGACTGATAAAAAGTATGACCTTTATAATGGAGAGGATCGTTAACCTCAATGGTTTTGGTGAGCACTTCTCTGCCGTCTTCTATGACAGCCAGATCAGAGATGAATTCCTTTGGAGCTCCGTTAGGATAACGGCTGAGAGTGAATTTTTTACAGAGAATCTGAAAGTCAAGTTCGATTTCCTCCTGCCTGTCGAAACTGTATATAGCTCCCTTGGTGGTGGTTTCAGGAATCATCATTGTTCCTTTATAACCGTAAATATTGCCGATCATCGCCCCGACAAAGATGACCAGGATGCTGGAATGAACTATGTAAACGCCAAATCTTGTCCATGCACCCTTCTGTGCGAATAGAAGCAGGCCTTCATTTCTCTGTTTTTCCCGGGTCTTCCAGCCCGAACCTTTCAGGGCTTTGGCAACCTTGTGTCCAGCTTCCTGATTCGAAAGGCTGGTTGGCAGGTCTTTATGGTCCTTCCTCCTGGCCAGCCTGTCAACATCAATCTCGAGATTGCTGTCTCCCGTGATATTCAGGGCACCGGGAATTCGCTTCAACGAGCAGACTATGAGATTGACGCAGAGAAGGAGGAGAAGAGTGACGAACCACCAGGAACTGTACATTTCAGTAAAATCGAGGATCTGGAAGAGACTGGCGGTTTTTTCTCCGAATTCTTTGATGTAGATATCTGCCGATTTGCCCTGGGGGATTATGGTGCCAATGATAGAGGTGACGGCCAAAACGAAGAGCAGGAAGAGGGCCAGTTTTACTGAGGCGAAAAAATTTATGATGCTGTTGTTTTTCATAATCACTCTTGATAAGGATTGTGTTGCTTGATAAAGATTGTGTTGGCGGCAATCGTGGTGCTCAGCAACGCCATGTTGATCATTCGGTGGATCGGTCAAAGTCTAAGAGCATAGTTATACATCAAAAGTTCCAGAATTAATATAACCCATGTCGATTACCATGAATAATGATCTGCTGTCAATTGTTTATTGCAGAGAGTATCAGGCCGGGATGTTCAGGATATTTTTTTGAAATGGCTGTTCCAAGGAGAAAATCGTTGCCTTATTTGAAAAAAAAAGTTAAAAGATACCGTTTTGGAACGGACACTGCGTGTCGTTGTACCTGGGAAATATCGTGTCCGGTTTTGTCATTAATATCAAATCCGAAATAAATTCAATTTTCAATAAGCAGGGCAGGAGAGATAATCATGGCCAAAAAATGTGAATTATGCGGCAAGGGACCGATGACCGGCAACAACGTCAGCCACGCCCATAACAAAACACGTAGACGCTGGCTGCCCAATCTGCAGAAAGTACGGGTGGCGGATAAGGGTGGAAATTCCAGACAGGTACGGATTTGTACTCGCTGTCTCCGGTCGGGTGCGATTGAGAAACCGGCGGTTAAAAACGCCGTCAGCGTTTGATTTTTATTTTCTCTTGGCCTCGAGGACGCCGTTGATGCTTCGCAAATGCTGAAGGATCAGGTAAAGGTGGTCGAGGCTCTCCACCTCCAGTTTGAAATCAAGCTTCGCCAGGTTATTTTTCGTGGGCTGAGCTTCGACGTTCCTGATATTGGCATTATCGGTTGAGATTGAGTTGCAGAGGTTGAGGAGCAGCCCTTTTTCATCCTGAGCTGTAATCTGAACATGGGCCAGATGGGGGGCCTCCGGCCGGGTAGTGGGCCAGTTCACCTCAATCAGTCGCGACGAATCATTCCGGTGCAGGTTGGGACATGTCTTCTTGTGCACAGTTACCCCTCTGCCAACGGTTATAAATCCTATAATATCATCTCCGGGCATGGGGTTGCAGCATCGCCCTATCCTGACCAGCATATCATCGATACCGTCGATTTCTATGTTTTCCCCGGAAGCTGTTCTCCTTAAGGTTCCCTTCTTCTTCAGCACCTCTGGTTCTTCTCTTTCTGCCGTGATTTCCCGGGGCAGCATGATCTCTTCAAGGCGTTCGGCACTGAGAGAGCCGGAGCCCACCCTGGCCAGGAGATCCTCCAGATTTGGACTCTTTGCTCTTTTCAGGATTTCTCTGAGGTGTCCGGTTCTGATGATCTTCTTCAGGCTCAGATTGTAGGTTCGAAGCTTCTTCTCACAGATTTCCCGTCCCAGTTTGGCATTCCTCGCCATTTCTTCCTGCCGCAGCCAGTGCCGGATCCGGTTCTTGGCCCGGCTGGTTTTGACCATTTTCAGCCACCCCCTGCGCGGCTGTTGTTTGGCGGAAGTCATTATTTCCACCACATCACCGTTGTGCAGCTCGGTTTTCAATGGGGCGATGAGGCCGTTGACCCTGGCGCCGCTGCATCGGTCACCAACTTCGGAGTGAACGGCATAGGCGAAGTCAAGTATGGTGCTGCCCTGGGGCAGTTCCTTGACGTCACCATCCGGGGTCAGGGTGTAAATATTAGCCGCGCCCAGTTCATGCTTTATGGCGTCCAGCAGTTCTCCGGGGTCCTCGACTTCCTGCAGTGACTTTATCAGTTGTTTGAGAGATTGAAATAACTTGGCATCTTTGGGAGAGAGAGCTGTGCCTTCCTTATAAGCCCAGTGGGCGGCCAACCCTTCCTGGGCTATCCTGTCCATCTCCCTGGTGCGGATCTGGATCTCCATGAAGTTGGAAAATGGGCCGATCACCGAGGTATGCAGGGACTGATACATATTTGATTTGGGGGAGTTTATGAAATCTTTGAATCGCCCGGCAATAGGCACCCAGAGATTATGAACAAGTCCAAGGGTTTCGTAGCACTGGGGCACGGTCTGAACAATAATCCGGAAGGCGACCTTGTCATAAACCTTGTCGAGGGGTATCTTCTGAGCGATAAGTTTACGGTAGATAGACCAGAGGTGCTTGGGACGGCCGAGAATCTCGAAGTCGGTCAGACCGTGGTCGCTGAGCATTTTACTCAGTATGTCCTTGACTTTCTGGACGTAGGTCTGGCGGTCCATTATGGCGGATTCGACCTGTTCCGCCAGGTCCCGGTAAATCTGGGGATGGAGATAGGAGAAGGCGCGATCTTCCAGCTCCCTCTTCATCCAGTCTATACCCAGGCGGCTTGAGAGGGGGGCATACAGCTCCATGGTTTCGGCGGCAAATTCTTTTTTCTGTTCGTCCGGCAGGTCCATTATCCTGATATCATGGAGGCGTTCAGCCAGGGTTATCAGAAGGATTCTGATATCGGAGGACATGGAAAGAAACATCTTCCTGATCTTTTCGGCCTGCATGAAGCGATTGGTGTTGAGGCGCAGACCATTGATCTTTTCGATCCCGGCAATGATGGTGAGTACTTCCTGGCCGAAATTTTTGCAGAGTTCCTTTCTGGGGACGGCAAAATCCGGACTGAGAGTGCGTCCAAGCAAGGCGGCCTGCAGTCCTTCCAGGTCGAGATGGATTTCGGTGAGGATGGAAGCTACCCCGAGCTGATGATCTATATCTCTTTCCCTGGAAGAGAGCTGATGGT
>JBEPXR010000182.1:0-2084 GCA_041641775.1 Desulfobia sp.
GAAGTTCTCAGAGAGCAGGGGTACAAATCGCTCAAGGGGCTGCGGGTGGGGCTGGTGACCAATCCCACTGGGGTTGACAGCCGCCTGCAGTCAACTGCAGACATCCTCCATCAGGCCGAAGAGATCAGAATGGTCGCGCTCTATGGTCCTGAACACGGGGTGCGGGGAGATTTGCGGGCCGGAGAAGAAGGAGTCACGGGAATTGACCGGGTGACCGGGCTGCCGGTATACTCCCTCTACGGCAAGACCAGGAAGCCGACGCCGGAGATGCTTAAGGGCATAGATGTCCTGGTCTACGATCTCCAGGACATCGGCTGCCGGTCATACACCTATATTTCCACCCTGGGGCTGATCATGGAGGCGGCCGCGGAAAACAGGATCAAGGTCGTGGTCCTGGACAGGCCGAATCCGCTGGGGGGAAATCTGGTGGAAGGCATGCTCTGGGATAAGAAATTTCGTTCGTTCATCAGCCGCTACAGTATTCCCTATGTCCACGGCCTGACAGTGGGGGAACTGGCTCTTCTGCTTAACGGCGAGAAGCTGCTCGAGGACGGGGTGCAGTGCGAACTGGAGGTGGTGAAGATGAAGAGATGGCGGCGCAGTATGGTTTTTGCCGAAACAGGTCTGCCCTGGGTGCCCACCTCTCCGCACATCCCCTGGCCCGTTACACCTTTTCACTATGCCGCCACCGGTATCGTTGGTGAACTCAGTCCCAATCTGGTCGGAGTTGGCTATACCCTGCCTTTCCAGGTACTGGCCGCCCCTTGGCTCCAGGCCGAAAAACTGGCGGAGGGCCTGAACAGCAGAAATATGCCGGGGGTTCGCTTCAGGCCGATCCGTTTCAAGCCGTTTTACAAAAAGCAGCGGGAGCAGCTGCTGCAAGGGGTGCAGATTCATTTCACCGATTATCACAAGGTCAGACCGACTCTGATCCAGTTTGCCTTTTTGGACCATTTGGCCGAACACTATCCTGAGCACGGTCTGTTTGCTTCAGACGAAGGAAGACTGCGGATGTTTGATCTGGCCTGTGGTTCGGGAAAAGGCAGGAAGATTTTTTCCGCCACGGATCCTGACTATCGGCAATTTATACAGTTGTGGAATAAGGGGACTGAAGAGTTCAAAAAACGGGCTGCCCGCTATCATCTTTACGATTAACGGGGAATGCGTATTTTTTTCAAGGTTCCCTTAGGTTGATCTGGAGACAAAGCAGGGAGAGGTCCCCGTACCGCAGCCTTTCTCACCGTAGCGGTTGAGAACCTTTTTGCCGACCCGGAGCGATTCAAGCTCGGACTCTGTTTTCCGCCGGCGCGCCGCAGCCTTTTTCTTCAATTCTTCTTCTTTTGTGAGAATGGCTTCCAGCTCTTTCTTGACCAGGACCGGGTTGCTTGAGTCGGGGGAGAGGGTGGCGAACAGGTTCTCAAAGCGCTGCAGCATGGCCCGCCTTTCATCGTTGAAATCAGGGAGGCAGACATATTCTCGGCCTTCAAGGGCGGCTGCGTGTCTGGCCTGCATCTCCCTGAATTCCTTGAAGAGAGTGGTGGCTTGTTCGGGTAGTTCCTTGGTCATGGTCGTATTCTTCCGCTTTTTTCCTTTCTGAAATACTGCCTGAAAAAGAGATCTTATCTAGTCCTTGTTACTCCCGGCCCAGTTCTTGGCGATATTGTCAAACTGGGAGCTCAGGAAACTGCTGGTTGATTCCATGGTGTCCATGTATTGGGAAAGGTGAATCATCTCCTGGGTCAGCCTCTCGTATTTTTTATCCAGGCGGCTGGTTTCCTGTTCAATGCTGGCCTGCAGATCGGCTATCCTGCCCTCGGCTGCGTTCCGTTCACCGGCGATCTGACCGGTCCCGCCGGTAATAGCCCTTAGACTGTCGTTAATCCTGTCGGCCAGACCCGTGATATTCTGTTCGTCATCCCCCAGAAAAAAGGCCTGCAGGCTGTCGGGGTGGTTGCTTATCACCCCATCAAGAACGGATTGATCCAGAGTTATGGTGCCGTCCCTGTTGTAGGTCATCCCCAGATCGAACAAGGTGGTTACTTCTCCCTCAGGATCAGCGGTGATTTCGGTCGTCATCAGATTAC
>JBEPXR010000182.1:2094-5445 GCA_041641775.1 Desulfobia sp.
CGGGCCAGAGAGCCGAATTCTTCGGTCTCCTCGTTCCAGGCCGTATTCTCCCGTATTTCCTGAACTGCAGCATTGTATCCTTTAACCAGACCCTGAATGTACTCCTTGATCTGGGTGTCGTTGCTGGCGACCGAGACGGTCGAAGTTCCGGTACCCTGAAGTTCCATGGTCACCCCGGTAAGGACATCATCAATGGTGTTGGATGAGCGCTGATAGCTGATTCCATCCACTGTGAACTGGGCATTCAAAGAGGTACCCCCGGATCCGGTCTGCTCGGACATAGTCAGATCGGCAAGCTGGGTGAGAAAGCTTATCCTGCCGTCCTCTCCTTCGGTATCCGAGACCAGGCTCAACTTGAAAGGATTGGTGGCGCTGCCGTCATCAATCAGCGATGCGGTGACACCGGGATTGTTTTCATCATCATTGATCAGTGAGGCCAGTTCTGTAATGGTGGTATCCGCCGCCACGTCGACCGAAATGACATCGCCGCCTTCAATCTGGTAAGACAGGGTCTTGTCAGGGGCTGCAAAATCGAGGGCGGTCAGATCTTCACTGATGGCTACCCGGGTGCTTTCCCCCGTGCCCCCGCCCGTGTCACTTTTTATCCTGAGAAAGGTTTCTCCCCCAGAGAGGTAGGTTTCGGCCGTAACCAGGCGGCCGTTGTCCCCTCCTCCGGTATTATCGACATGGGTGTTGATCTGGTTGACCAGATCGTTCATTGTGGTGTCAACGCCGATATTGACAGTGAAGGAACTGGAGCCGCCGAAGGTGATGGTCATGGACTCTCCGGCTGCAGCGACGATATCAGTGGCCGGATCGGCTACACCGGTGGTGGAATCCTGGGATGTCGGAATGTATATGCTGGTATCCGAGGCGGCTGCTCCGGAAGAAAGCCAGGAACTTTTTTGGGCAAGCTGACTGACGTCGATACCGGCACTTTGGGTTGAAGTTCCGGTAGCGACCGTGGCAGTCAGGACATCCTCATTGGAACTGGTAACCGTGCGGCCAAGGTACGAGCTTTCCAGAGAGAGATTCAGGACTTCGCTCTTCATGGCCAGGAGCTTCTGGTTGACCGTGTTCAATTCATTGATTTTTTCCCGGCTTTCGGTAATTCTCTCTTCTTTGCGGTTTATCATGGTCTCATCGATATCCCGCAGCTTGTCAAGCATGCCCTGCATGTCAATATCGGAGGTGAAGCCGAGTCTGGTTACTGTCCCTGCCATATTGGTATCCTTGAGATATGTGTTGCTGCAGTTGTATCCTTACAAGTTGACGCTGTTTCCGCTGAAGGTTTTATCGGCCTGAACAGTGTGCAACTTGAACAGAAATTTTACTGCGACTGCTTCTTTAAAAGTTTTCTGGGATCGGCGCCTATTCCTTTGAGGCTGTATTTTCCGGGGTAGCCTGTATAGGGCAGAACGAGAAGTTTGCCCAGGGTCAGATCCTCCGGTTTTCTGAACTGGGAAAGGCCGATGGTCATATTCCGGTGACCCGACACAGGCTGGGCCTGGTAGGTTCCGAATATTCTGTCCCACCAGGGGAAGTTAAAGCCGAAATTACGATTGGTTTCTCTGATGGCCACAGAATGATGGACCCTGTGCATATCCGGGGTAACCACCAGAAGACGGAGAAAGCTGTCCATCGCAAGGGAGAGTCGGACGTTGCCGTGGTTGAACATGGCCGTCCCGTTCAGGATAATTTCGAACACCACGACTGCTATAACGGGAGGTCCCAAAGCTGCCACCACCGACATTTTGATCAGCATGGAGATGATGATCTCAATGGGATGGAAGCGCAGACCGGTAGTGAAATCGATGTCCAGGTCGGCATGATGGACCATGTGCAGGCGCCAGAGCAGGGGGACGGCATGGAACATCAGATGCTGAAGATAAATTACCAGGTCGAGTACAAATACCGCAATAATGATGGAGAGGATTTTGGGAAGCTCAAGATAGTTGAGCAGTCCCCAGCCGGCACGCTCCGCCGCCACTGCCACTGCCAGTGCCGCTGCCGGCAGGACAAGGCGGAGTGCCAGCGTATCAAAAAAGACGATGCCAAGATTGTTATACCAGCGTCCTTTCTTGGAAACGGTGAGACTGCGCCTGGGCAGCCCGATTTCCCAGAGGGCCATAAAAGCAAAAATGACCAGGAAAAAAGACAGCCTGAGCAGCGTTGCATTCTCCATTTTACGATACTTTTATTCTATGATTTGGTGATGAATGTAATTATAGTACAATTATTTATAGGATGCCCGGTAAACAATCAAGCCGGTTAATAAGCTTTGTATTGAAGCATTGACGCCTTCAGACTTGGCAACCGTGATCAAGGCTGCGCCCGTAGCTCAGCTGGATAGAGCATCGGACTTCGGATCCGAGGGCCGGGGGTTCGAATCCTCCCGGGCGCGCCATATATTCTGACTGCCCAGCCGTTCTTTCAAACAGATGCAATTATGGATCGAATTTCCCTCTCCCTCTTCTCTACGCATTCCGTAAGCCGGAATTGAACCAGGGCCCGCCTCAGGTTCTGTTCGTCGTCTTCGGTTTTGAAATAGACATTTCCTTTCAGGTAATCAGTGAAAAAGCGCAGGCCGAGTTCAAAGGGAATCAAGCGGATGGCCTCGTAAAGGAATCGAAGATCGTTTGTCGTCATGACCCTGTTCCCTGCTTCCCTGCAACCTGTCAGGGCTGCTCTGAAGAGGTCCAGGTCAAAGTTAGCCTCATCTGGATTTTCCAGGTCTTCTCCGCCAATGTTGCAGGCACTACGCAAAAAATCCCCAAGATCGTAAAGGAGGAGCCCCGGCTTCACGGTATCCAGGTCAATGAGGGCCAGAGCTCGCCCGCTTGCGGGATCAAAAAGGATATTGTCCAGTTTGGGATCCCCGTGGATAAGGCGCTGTTTCAAAATGCCTTGCTTTTCGGCCCGGACGAGTATGGTTGCCAGTTCTCTCCTGGAGTCGATGCATCCGGCACAGAAGCGGATGTCGCCGGAACGGCTCCGCTGCCCCGGGTTTTGTTTTATCCCGTCATATTGCCGGAGATACGTTGGCGTGTCGTGCAGGCCGGGCAGGGGATCGTTCAAGGCGGCTACTGGAAGGTCAGCGGTCAGGTGATGGAAGTGGCAGGGGGAGGAAGTCCCATACTCTGGCAGCATCTTTTTTGGTTCCTTGCGCATCCTGAGGTGTATGTTCTGATATTGCCCGCACTGGGTATCGTGGCCGAAGTGATTGCTAATAACACGAGGAAGCCACTGTGGGGTTATCGCCCCCTGGTATACTCGGCGATGTTCATCGGCTTCATGTCCTTCGTCGTGTGGGCCCACCACATGTTCCTGACCGGCATGGGTACCGCGATT
>JBEPXR010000183.1:0-5442 GCA_041641775.1 Desulfobia sp.
CAGCGATTATTGTAGAGGCCAAGGAGGCCGGGGGGCATCTGGGCACCGACCTTGCCCTGAGGGATCTTTTCCCGGAAATCAGGAAGGTGGTCAAGAAGGTGCCGCTGATAGCAGCCGGCGGCATCACCGACGGGTATGAAATGGCGGAGCTGATAGAAGGATACGGGGCCGACGGCGTCCAGATAGCCAGCCGCTTTGTCCTGACCAGGGAATGTGATGTTTCCGATACCTTCAAAAAGGCGATGCTGGAGTCCTCCAGGGAGGACATTACCCTTGTTCGTTCGCCGGTGGGAATGCCGGGCCGGGCCCTCAACACTCCCTTTGTCAGGAAGCTCATGGAAGGGGAGGATGTCAAGAGTGAGAAGTGTCTCAGCAAGTGTCTGAAAAAATGTGACCATCATTACTGTATAACAGACCGCCTTATCAAGGCCAGAGAGGGCGACTATGAAAACGGGCTCTTTTTTTCCGGAGAAAATACCTATAAAATCAACGAGATCCTTACCGTAAAGGAAGTATTTGATCAGTTTGTCAGCCAGGCGGAGGCGGGCAACTGGCGGGAAGTAGTGGAAAGCCGACGAAAAGAAGCCGCCATGGCGGGCTGAGCCTCCAGGATCCTTCCGGCGGAGATCGCTCCCTTTCCCTCCGCACCGGTAATTTTTTAAAATCCCGAGAACACAATCTGAAGTTTGAAAGCAGCAACTGGAAAAGAAAATAAGAAATCGGGAAGCTTCAGCTATCCCGATCCCTCCCTGATCCCTAAGACGCAGCATCCCATCTCCCCGGAACAGATCGATATAAATGCCCGCAAGGTGCTGTCGAGGCTGAGTGAAGCAGGATTCGGCGCTTATCTGGTCGGTGGAGGTGTCCGTGATCTTTACCTCGGCAAAACTCCAAAGGATTTTGACATCAGCACCGAAGCCAGGCCGGGCGAGCTGCGCAAGCTTTTTCGAAACAGCAGAACGATAGGACGGCGCTTCCGGCTGGTCCAGGTTTTTTTCCCCGGCAACGAAATCATCGAGGTCTCCACTTTTCGCTGTCGAAGCGAGTATGATCTGGATAAAAAAGACGAAGTTCTGGCGGCCAATAATACTTTCGGCTCTCTGGCCGATGACGCCTTCCGCCGTGATCTCACCATCAATTCCCTTTTTTATGATCTGGCCACAGAAGAGATAATCGATTATACCGGAGGAGTGCGTGATCTGGAAGAAGGCATTGTACGCATCATAGGGGAGCCGGAAAGAAGAATTGTCAGGGATCCGGCCCGAATGATGCGGGTTATCCGGCATGCGGCCAGGAGTAATTTTGCGGTCGAGGAAGAAACCTGGCAGAGCATCCTCAGGCATCATGATAAGATTCATCTTTGTCCTGTTTCCAGAATACGGGACGAGTTGTTCAAGGATCTTTCCGGTACCGCCAGCAGCAGATGGATCAGACTGGCCATCGAATCCAGGCTGTTTTTTGAGATATATCCCTGCTACCTCTATATGCTGAGCGATGGTGCCGGGGACAGGGAGTTGTTGATCAATATCATGGCAGTCGCCGACCGTCTCCAGAAGGAGGGTTCTGTCATGCCCGAATCTTTCCTTCTTGGACTGAGCCTGATTCCTTGGGCATTGCACCATTTCCCGGCCCTGACTACCAGGCAGAAGAGTCTCAATGCCGCCTATTCCCTGTCCCGTGAAATACGGGACAAACTGGAGCAGGAAATGGCCCATTTAAGCCTCAAAAGAGAAATCAGGGCCCACATCGCCGGACTTATCTCGCGGCTGCCCCTGTTTGCCTCCTATGACAGTGGAAGAAACTGGCCTGCTCATCTGAAAAAAAAGAGCTATTTTCAGGAGTCTTCCCAGTTCTACATGGTGTACAGGGAAGGGCGGGGTGGAGCTCCGATCCGTTCTCTACGTCTCAGCCAGACAAAAAGCAGTAGAGGCCGCCCCGAACCGAAAACCCGGAGGCCGCGTTCCAAGGGCGGTGGTGGAGCTGCCTTTGCCCCGGAAGGACAGAAGGGCGGCGTATTCGGCTTCAAGAAAAACACCGGAAGAAGGCGATGAATACGGCCGATAACCTCAGCTCGTTGTCCACGAGAGAGCTGATGAATACCGCTCTCGAGTATAAGCTGCGGGACCGGGGAGACCGGGTCTCCCTGTGTTCGATCATCAATGCCAAGTCAGGTCGCTGCAGCGAAGACTGCGCGTTCTGCAGTCAATCATCCCACTATCAGACTGAAGCGCCGGTATATCCTCTCAAAGATACGGAGGAGGTGGTTGTCGCGGCCCGGCAGGCCAGAGACAGCGGGGCCGGCCACTTTTCCCTGGTAACCAGCGGTCGGGGGCTGTCAGGGGATGACCTGGAGAAGGTGGCTGAGATGATTTCGGCCATAAGGGACCGGGTCGGCATCAGGGTCTGCGCCTCCCTGGGTATCTTGAACCAGGGAGAACTTGCTTACCTCAGAGAGGCTGGCCTGGTCCGATACCACCACAATCTGGAGAGCTCCAGGGAATATTTTCCCAGGGTGGTCACCAGCCACGGTTTCAACGAACGCATCGCGGTGGTCAAGGCCGCCAAGGATGCCGGGCTTGAAATCTGCAGTGGAGGAATCATCGGAATGGGTGAAAATGAGAACGACCGTCTGTCCCTGGCCAGATCACTGGCGGAATTGGAGGTCGATTCCGTTCCTCTGAATATTCTCATCCCCCTCCCCGGCACCCCGCTTGCTGAACTTCCTCCTTTATCCGTCACTGAAGCCCTGCGGGCCATAGCCCTTTTCAGGATAATTCTTCCGTCAGTGCCGATCAGGCTGGCTGCCGGCAGAGAATCCGTCCTGGCCGATTTTCTGAGCACCGCCTTCCTGGCCGGAGCGGACGGCATGATGATCGGCGGTTATCTCACTCAGCGCGGCAGGTCAGCTGACCGGGATATGCAATTTATTGACGATATCCGCCGGCTATGGATCTCCTGAACTGGCTGGAGCAGAGGAAAAATCAGGGCAATCTGCGCCGGCTTTTCCCCTTCTCCAGAAACAGCGAAGGACTGCTCATCGTGAATTCGCCTCAGGATGAGGGGAGGCTGCATGATTTTTCCTCGAATGATTACCTGGCCCTTTCCCGTCATCCCGAGGTGATCAGCCAGGCCAGAGGGTATCTGGAACAGGAGGGCGCCGGGTCGGGAGCGGCCCGATTGATGAGCGGCGACCGGCCCGGCCACCATGAACTGGAAAAGGCGGTGGCAGCTCTCAAAGACCGGGAGGCCTCCCTTCTTTTCGGCAGCGGCTACCTGGCCGGTTGCGGGGTAATCCCGGCGCTGGTCGGCCGCCATGATGTGGTTTTTGCTGACCGGCTCAGTCACGCCTCCCTCTATGACGGCTGCCGCCTGGCCGCCTCCCGGCTGGTTCGATTTCGCCATAACGATATGAATCATCTGGAAGAGCAGCTCAAGACCAGGCGGGGTGAGCGGGAAGCTCTCATTATCGTGGAGTCGGTCTATTCCATGGATGGCGATTTTGCGCCCTTAAAGGAGCTGGTCTTTTTGAAGGAGAAGTACAACTGCCTTCTTTTGGTCGATGAGGCCCATGCCACTGGAATTTTCGGAAGAAAGGGGGGAGGTCTGCTGGAAGAGGAGGGGTTGGCCGACCGGGTCGATCTGATTCTGGGAACCTTTGGCAAGGCTCTGGGATCTTACGGGGCTTACGCAGCCTGTTCCGAAACCATGAAACAGTACTTAATCAACCGGGCCAGATCGTTTATCTACTCAACCGCCCTGCCGCCTCCGGTGGTCGGTGCTTCACTGGCTGCCGTACGCCTGGTTCGGGAGCGCCCCGATCTCCGCCGAGAACTGTTGCGGAAGGTGTCCCTGTTTAAAGAAGAGCTGATGAGCAGGGGAATGCCCGTTGCCAGTCCTTCCCAGATTATTCCCCTCCGGGTCGGAGCCAGCCGGGAGGCGATCGCCCTGGCCCATCGTCTCAGGAAAAATTCTCTCCTGGTAACTGCCGTGCGCCCCCCCACTGTCCCGGAAGGCACCTCCCGCCTCCGTCTCTCCATAACCCTCAGTCACAGCGATGAACTGCTTCGCCGGGCAGCGGCACTGCTCGCCGATCTTTTCCTGCAAACGGACAGCCGCCGCCATCAGTAGAGCTTCCTTCCTGTAATCTGCAAGCTCCGATTTAATAACGGCAGGAGCCGGTCACTGCAGCTGCTTTCCGATCACTGTTTTTTTCAAATAGTCAGGCAGGAACTTGTAAGCTTCGACCGGAGCCACCGGGGGTCTGCGGCGGTCAATATGGAGATTCTTTTCCTTACTGGTTTCTTTCGTGAGAATGAAAGGCTCGACACCTTTTTCAAGAGTGTTTCCCTGAGTATCGGTTATTGGAATCAGGGTTGGTGGACCGTGACTGTCCAGGACATAGGCCATCTGGCCATTGGACAGCAGGACGACACTGCCCGGAGGATAGATTCCTACGGATTTGACAAAGGAGTGGAGAATGAACTGCAGAAGCCGGTCTTTTTCGGCGTACCTGTGAAATACATCAGTTACGACACCTACCGGATTGAGAGCCTCTTTGTAACAGCGTTTGGAGGTCATGGCATCATAGATATCCGCCAGCTTGCAGACCTTGACGTAAGGAGGGATCTGGTTGGGCATTCTGTTTTCGGGATAGCAGCGCTCCTCATCGGCAAAAAGCCTGGCATGGTGATATAGGCTGGTATTGAGGATGTAGGGATTGGCCAGGTTGTTCTTTTCCAGTATCTCAGCGCCTTTTGAAGTGGAATGGGTTTTGACGATTTCGAATTCTTTGGCGGTAAGCTGTCCTTCTTTGTTGAGAATGGAGCGGTCGATTAAAACCTTGCCCATATCGTGCATGAAGAAGCCGATGGAGATATCACGGAGTTCATCATCAAGAAAATAACTGAAGGAATTTTTGGCAGGGGTTTCATCCTGTTTAAGGTTGGTAAAATCGATATTGTCCAGATGGCTGTTGACTACGGCACTGAAATTTTCGTTGAATTTTTTCATTACCACTGTGCCGATGGTGCAGACATTTATGGAGTGATTGTAAAGATAATCATCGTAGGAGAAAATCTCCCGGGTCAGGTAGGAGAAGGCATTCTCATTGTTGTTGACAAAGTCAAAGATTTCATTGACGGTCTCGGAGACCGCCTCACACTCGAATTCTCCACCGGTTTTGCGGATACTCTCTATTGCTTTAATGATCCCTTTTTTGGCCTTCTGATACTTCTCCTCTGCCGTGGCTTTTATTTCCTGGATCTCCTCTATCCTGCGATCCAGTTCTGAGACGGCTCCGGTTTTGGGAGGTTTTGCTTCTTCCTCGTCAGCTTTTTCTGTATGGGTATTCCCACCCAGATCGATCTGTTTGCCGCTACTGTCCCACAATCCGCCCTCGGATTCGGAATCTATAGGAATTTCATTGACTCCCAGCCTTTTGAC
>JBEPXR010000184.1:0-5429 GCA_041641775.1 Desulfobia sp.
GGCTCCTTGAAGTTAAGGAAACCAGCCCCCCCCCCACCCTTACAGCAAGCATTGTTGGTCGTGACCCCTCGCTCTGGTTCCGGACCGTGATAATCGACCGGGGCTCTGCTCAGGGTGTGGAGCGAGGTATGGCGGTAACCGGAGCCCATGGAGTTGTCGGCTATATTCTGAGTACATCTCCTGATTTCGCTAAGGTGCTGCTGGCAAATGATCCCAACTGCGCCATAGATGTCCTGATCCAGAAAAACCGGGTACACGGAATTATCAAGGGGGCCGGAAAGCACTATGAACTACGGTATATTCCCAGAAACTACGAGGTTACACAAAATGATGTTATCGTAACCTCGGGCCTTGCCGGTGTATTTCCCAAAGGCATACCGGTAGGCAGTGTTTCCATGGCCACCCGCGGAAAACGCGGAATGTTTCTCGAAATACAGGTGGAACCCGCAGTCGACTTCAGCAGTCTGGAAGAAGTAATAGTTATCCTGCAGGAAAATTCCCTGGCCAAGCAGGACATTCTCAGAAAGTACAATCACCAAATCAGAAATCCCCTGTCGGAATGACAACCACCTTCTTTTTTCTGTTAGGCACATTACTTCTGCTCATGCGCACGGCTTTCTTCCCGGCTCTGCCAGAATGGCTTGGCAGACCAGACATTCACCTGATCCTTATTGTCTTCATCAGCCTGCACCTGAACATCTGGTCGAGCACCTTCATCATACTCCTTCTCGGTCTTATCCTGGACATAGTTTCAGGTATTTTTGGCGGCCTCTACCCTATTACCCTGTTGCTGCTCATGATGGGAATACGGTTTCTTTCCCAGAAACTCATTATCAAGGACAGGGCTCCTCAGATTCCGGTTGTCCTTTTAAGCTACCTCTTCATAAACACCATAATATATTTGACAACAACGATAGTGACCACTGGCGAGTCCCTCCCCTGGGATTGGAGACCCGTACTTTTTCAAATGTTTGTTCTCGGCATCCTTACCATGCCCTGCTTTTCCCTCTTTGTTTTTTTGAACAAGTGGCTCCTTTCGGAAAAGACCATTTTTCCCTTCCGCAGGAAAAGCGGGGGAAACAGGTTTAAAGTACAACGGTAGGGAGAGTGGAGTAAGAAATTAGTTTTTATGAAAAAAAACCCGCTGACCGATCTGCGCCACGTTGACGAAGAAGAACTGGCCCTGCTGAAAAAACGAATCGAGACTGCTACAGCTTTCATCATTATTATGGCAGCTCTCCTCCTGACCCGCCTCTGGTATCTCCAGGTCTTAAAACATGAGGAATACTCCCAGCGCGCTCAGAACAATCTCATCAGAGTGAGGGAGATTACTCCCCCAAGAGGAAGGATAACTGATCAACAGGGCCGGATCATCGTCACCAACAGACCTTGTTTTAATGTTCTCTGGTACAAGGAAGACGCCAGCCAGCCTGACCTCGTAATCAAAAACCTGTCTGTCCTTCTGGACCTGGATATTACAGCCATTCTTGAAAGAGTGCGCCAGGCCAGTGACCAACCCAACTATATCCCGATCCTGCTTGCCGAAGATATTGACCGCCCAACTCTCATAGCCATAGAAAACAACCGTTTTTTTCTGCCTGGAGTTGTCATCAAGACAGTGCCGAGAAGACAGTATCTCCACGACAATCTGGCTTCGCACCTTATAGGCTATCTCGGCCAGATAACGAAGGGGGAACTGAAGGAGAGAAAGGACAATTATTACAAGGGCGGAGATCTTATCGGCAAGAGGGGGATAGAGAGGATATTCAATGATCAACTGCGGGGAGAAAAAGGAGAGCGTTATCTTGAAGTTGATTCCCGTGGCTTTGTCCAGCGCCGGTTAAAGGTTAAAAAAGCCCTGCCCGGCAACGATCTCAGGCTGACCATTGACCTTGAATTGCAATCAGAAGCTGAAAAATCGCTGCGAGGCAAAGCCGGGGCAGTTTGTGTTATGGAAGTGAAGACCGGCAATCTTCTGGTGATGGCAAGCTCACCGAATATGGAGATACAGGAGTTTACCGGGGGAATAAGCAAGGATATCTGGCAGGAACATCTTCAGAATCAGCTGCGTCCACTGATCAATAAAAACATCCAGGGCCTCTATCCTCCCGCTTCAACCTATAAGATAGTCACGGCCGTGGCCGGTCTGTCTGAAAAGGTGATAACCCCCGAGACTATTTTTTACTGTAACGGGGCCATGAAACTTCACGGCAGAAAATATCACTGCTGGAAGAGACGGGGACATGGGGCCATAACCCTGAAAAGGGCCCTGAGTGAATCATGCGATGTTTACTTTTATCAGGTAGGCCATAAACTCGGAGTAAAAAAAATAGCCCGCTACGCCAGGTTAGCCGGTCTCGGGGAGAAAACCGGAATTGAACTGGCCCACGAATCATCCGGTCTGGTACCCGATCCTCAGTGGAAAAAGAGGGTTAAAAACGAAAAGTGGCAGGAGGGAGAAACACTTTCTATGTCTATAGGTCAGGGCTTTAACCTTGTCACACCACTGCAGATCTGCCGAATGACGGCTGCGGTGGCAGACAGCGGCATCCTTTATCGCCCCCGGCTGGTTAAGGGAATCCAACACCTTGATGCAGCAGATGCTATAGAGGAATTTCCTCCGAAGAAAGACCGGGCGATTCCGGTCTCCCCCCATATCCTCCGCCTCATCAGGCAGGGCCTGATTTCCGCTGTCAACGATAAGCACGGAACCGGTAGTGAGGCCAAACTGGAAAGCGTTACAGTGGGGGGTAAGACCGGTACGGCTCAGGTGATAAGGCTCGAAAAATTCGAGGGATATCAAGAGGACAATATTCCATACAAATACAGAGATCACGCCTGGTTCACCTGTTTCGCTCCAGCAAAGGAGCCGGAAATTGCCGTCACCGTCCTGGTTGAGCACGGCGGCCATGGCGGTTCTGCCGCGGCGCCCATTGCCAGGAAAATATTGGAGAGTTATTTCAATATAAAAGAAAAATAAGGATCAGACTGGTATGCTTCGTTTCGACAGACGACTTCTCCAAAATTTCGACTGGGTCATTGTCCTTTTTGTCCTGCTTATTGCAGCAATGAGTGTCATGAATCTCTACAGTGCGGTCTATCAGGACCAGTTCAGAGGAACGCCTCTTTTCCTTAAACAGCTCTATTTTTTCATTATGGGGTTCGGGGTAATTGCCGTAATCATCAGTTTTGACTATCGCAAGTTCATGAATTATGATTATACTATATACGGGATCACCATCATCCTCCTTCTCTATCTCCTGCTTTTTGGCCTGCTTCAGGCCCACACCAAACGCTGGATCGACTTGGGGCCCTTCAACCTCCAGCCTTCCGAAGTTGCCAAATTATCCCTGATCATAATCCTGGCCAGCTACTATTCCAGACATGATACCTCTCTGGGTCTCACCCTGAAAGAGCTCTCCTTTCCCATCCTGTTGACCGGCATACCTTTTCTGCTGATTCTCCAGCAGCCTGACCTTGGAACCGCCCTGCTCCTGATCTTCATCTTCGCCTCCATGACTATCTTCGTGAAACTCCGATGGTCAACGTTTATCATCCTGACAACTATCGCCCTTTCGGTTATCCCCATTGCCTGGAAATTCGTCCTCAAGCCTTATCAAAAGGAAAGAATCGAATCTCTCTTCTCCCCGGACAAGGATCTGATGTCCACGGGCTATCAGATTTTCCAATCCAAAATTGCCATGGGTAGCGGTGGTCTTTTAGGCAAAGGTTATCTCAGGGGAACCCAAGGACATCTCAATTTCCTGCCCGAAAAGCATACCGACTTTGCTTTCGCTGTCTGGGCGGAGGAATTCGGCTTCCTGGGCTCCTCCCTTTTCTTTGCCATTTACTTCACCATGATCCTATGGGGACTCAAGATCTCCAGCACTTCCCGGGACAAGTTCGGCACCCTGCTCTGTCTGGGAATCGTATCTCTCATCTTCTGGCAGTCTCTGATCAACATGGCCATGGTCATGGGCATGCTGCCCGTCGTTGGCATGCCGCTCCCCCTTTTCAGTTACGGTGGTTCCTCGCTGCTTACAACCATGGCGGGAATAGGTATCATGATAAGCGTCAGGATGAGAAGATACCAGATGTCCAGATAGCCGGCCGCTTATCTTGGAACTTCCCGGATATTGAGAGAAGCAGTACTACCTCCGGAAACAGGGAAAAACAGATTATTCCCCAGGCCTTGTTGAAGAAAATAGCCGTCTTGTCTTTTCTTCTGATTGTCTTTATTTGGACCAAGATAAGTGGTAAAAGAAGGAAAATATACCTTCAGATAAAAAATTGGTTGACTGAAGTCTGGAAATCTCATGAAACTCGGGTTTCAGAGGGGCTGGAGACATTGCGGTCAAATAAGATAAGAAATACCGACAAAAAGACTTGCATTATAATGGCAATGCATTATTGTGTCGTCAAGTATTAGAGTATTATCTGTTTATTATCAGAGACTGTTATTAAAAAGCGTAATCCTCTTGTATAAGAGATTGCGCTTTTTTTATGAACACGTCTCCGGTCAGAACAATACTCACGTTTTATTAACAGGTTCCAAGAAAGGAGCCCCAAGCAAGGAGTAGTACGAAGTGAAACAAGGTATCGTAAAATGGTTTAACGCGTCTAAGGGATTTGGTTTCATTGAACAGGATGGTGGATCGGATGTTTTCGTCCATTATTCCGCAATCCAGTCCAGCGGGTACAAATCGCTTGACGAAGGTGCTTCCGTCAGTTTTGAAGTTGTAGATGGTGCCAAAGGCCCTGCTGCAGCCAATGTGGTTCAGCTTTAAATAATTGCCGGTATAGTAATTCGAAATGCTCTGCAGATTGCAGAGCATTTTTTTTTCCCATCCCAGGATATTTCATCCAATTACCCCCCCTCAACTATTAGAATAGAAACATACTTCCATGGCCACATTTGCAGATTTACATATTAACAACAATATCCTTAAGAGCCTGACACACCTCGGCTTTCAGAAGCCGACCCCGATTCAGGAAAAAGTCATCCCCCTGATGCTTGAACAAAAGGTTGATCTGGTCAGCCTGGCCCAGACAGGTACCGGAAAAACGGCGGCCTTCGGCCTCCCCCTGGTTCAGCTCACTGATACAGCAAGCAGAAAGACCCAGAGTCTGATTCTCTGCCCTACCCGAGAACTCTGTGTCCAGGTGGCCGGGGACCTGGAAACCTTTTGCCGCCATATTGAAAATCTGAATATACTGGCGATATACGGCGGGAGCAGCATAGAACGGCAAATAACCGCCTTGCGCCGGGGTATCCAGCTCATTGTCGCTACCCCGGGCCGCCTGAACGACTTGATTAACCGTCGGAAGGTCGATATATCGGAAGTAAGGTACGTTGTCTTCGATGAGGCTGACGAGATGCTGCAAATGGGATTCCAGGATGAATTAAACGCCATCCTGGCCCGGACCCC
>JBEPXR010000185.1:0-5404 GCA_041641775.1 Desulfobia sp.
TTCGTTGATCCTTTTTGCGGCCAGAACGGCGGCATCCTTGACCTGCTTCTCCTTTTTCCCGGCCAGGGTGAGGCAGGCCAGCCGGGAAAAGGGTGGGAACTGAAAGCGCCGTCGCATCTCCAGTTCGGTCTGATAGAATTTGTGATAATCATGCTCCCGGGCACAGATTATGGCATAGTGTGCGGGCTGATGGGTCTGAATGATGACCCGGCCCTTTTTTGCACCCCGGCCTGCTCTGCCGGTAACCTGGGTCAGGAGCTGAAACGTTCTTTCCCCGGCCTTGAAATCGGGCAGACCAAGTCCGGCGTCTGCCCAGAGGACGCCGACCAGGGTGATATCCGGAAAGTGATGTCCCTTGCTGATCATCTGGGTGCCGACCAGAATGTCTATTTCCCCCTGGCGGACTTTCCTGAGGGTGGAGAGAAGATGGTCCCGCTTTGCCGTGGTGTCCCGGTCAAGCCTGGCAAGCCGGGCTTCAGGAAAATGGTTCTGCAGTTCTTCCTCCACTCTTTCGGTGCCGTAGCCGATCTCCCTGATCAGGTGGGAGCGGCAGCCCGGACAGACTATGGCGCTGGGAGTCGTGTAGCCGCAGTGATGGCAGGCCAGAATATTCTGGCCCTTGTGCAGGGTGAGGGAGATGTTGCATCTCCGGCACTGCACCGGGTTGCCGCAGTCCAGGCAGAGCATGAAGGCGGCGTACCCCCGGCGGTTGAGAAAGATGATGCTCTGCTCTCCCTTTTCCAGGTTTTCACCGAGACTTTGCAGCAGCTCTTCGGAAAAGAGCAGGGGGGGGCCGCCCGCTTCCCTGGCCGCCCGGAGATCAATAATGGATACTTCAGGCAGCGGCTGGTCGTCTATTCTTCTGGTCAGGTTCAGGAGCCGGTATTTGCCCTGGCTGCCGTTCAGGTAACTGGTGAGGCATGGGGTTGCCGAGCCCAGCAGGACCACTGCCTTGTTGCGGCTGGCGATGAGAACGGCCAGATCCCTGGCCTGGTAGCGCAGCTTGTCCTCCTGTTTATAGGCCGGATCATGTTCTTCATCGACAATGATGAGGCCGCAGTCGTTCAAGGGGGCGAAGATGGCGGAGCGGGCACCGATGACCAGATCAGCTCCACCCTCCATTATCCGGTGCCACTGATCGAGGCGCTCGCCGGGAGAAAGACCGCTGTGCAGCAAGGCCAGCCGCTCCGGGCCGAAGCGGGAGATGAAATGGCCGGTCATCTGGGAAGCCAGGGTGATCTCCGGGACCAGGACCAGGACGGAACGTCCCTGGTTCAGGGCCTCTTCCGCGGCCCGGAGATAGATTTCGGTTTTGCCGCAGCCGGTCACCCCGTGGATCAGAAAAGGCTGGAAGACGCCTTCCCCGATGGCCGGGATAATTTCAGACAGGCATTGCTGCTGTTCATCGGTCAGGTTGTCGGGTCGGTCGAAACAGGGAGGCTCCTCTCCTAGAGGGTCCCGGAAGATGCGTTTTTCCCTGAGTTCGACAATCCCTTTCCGGTCCAGCTCCTTCAAGGCCCGGCCCGCTCCCTTATAGGCTTTGTTCAGCTCCCTGCGTGCTATGCCCTTTTGCTGCCAGTCGGAAAATGAGGAAATGGCCTCTATGGTCTTCTTCTCGGAGACTTTCAGTTCCCGATCAGGACTGTCTTCCCTGAGAAAGACATAGGTCTCGGTCCTGGGTCTGGTTCTGGATCGAACCAGTATTTCCCGGCTTTCGATCAGCCCTTTTTCCTGCCAGGCTACCAGCCTCTTTTTCAGGCCGGCTGTGAGGCCGGAATTCCCGCTGATCCGGCATCTGCCCTCCTCAAGGAGTTTCCGGAGCCAGGCCGGGGGTTCCTCTTTAAGTTCCCGGAACAGAAGGTCAGGGTCGGTTTTCTCGACAAGAACGATCTCCCGGTCGGTTCGCGAGGTGAGGCCGCCGGGCAGACAGGTCCTGATGACCTCTCCCAGGGGATAGCGGTAGTGGTCGGCAATCCAGCGGAAGAGGGGGATGAATTTTTCCGGAAAAAGCGGGGAGTCATCCAGGATCTCGATGATTTCTCTGATCGTGAAATCAACCGGGGACGCCTCCCGGCAATCCAGGAGATAGCCGGTGACCTTCCTGCGGCCCAGGGGAACCAGGAGCCGGACTCCGGGACGCAGGAGACGGGTGTCTTCTCCAGAGTAACTGTAGGTCAGGCTGTGATGTATGGGGGCGGCCACCGCCACTTCAAGGTGCACCATGTAATCAGTTGCCGAAGTAAGTTAACATACTGATTCCTATAGGCTGATAACGACCCCGTCACAGGCGCGCTGGATAAGTTCGGCGGCAGTGGCCATTCTGGCCCCGTCAATCAGGTCATCCTCTGAAATCCTTCTGCTTCTGGCACACGGAGTGCAGGCCAGGATGTCAACCTCATGGGCCTCGAGGTAGGTCATCAGGTCGTCCGCCACATCGCCGGTTGCCGACTTGACATGATCGAGCAGGCCTTTTCTGGCCAGGTAGACCGCTTCGTCAAGAAGGAAGAGGGTTACGTTCTTCCCCTCTTTGTGGGCAACTGTCGCCAGATGGATGGCCCTGGCGGACCGGTTGGGATTGTCGGTTCCGCAAGAAAGGGTGATCACTACATTGTCGGTAGGCATTTCTCCTCCTGGGATTAGGTAATGATAGGAAAGTGAAATATTGGTAGAGTGGGTGACAGATTGTTCCCTCATAACGTAATAAAACGGAAACCCAAAAGGCAAGATTAAAAGCGAGGCCGCTCCCCCAATCATGCATCCCCTTGAAAAAGCAACCTATAGCGTTATTGTCAGGGAGAGCCTCCTGTCTCAGGCCGGAAGAGTGATAGTGGGCTGCTCCGCAGGACCGGATTCCATGGCCCTGCTTCATGTCCTGAATACGCTCAGCCGGAGGCTGGATGTGGCTCCGGCTGCCGTTTACGTTGATCATGGACTGCGGCCGGAAGAGACGGGGAGGGAGAAGGAACTGGTGGAAGCCCGCGCCGCGCTCCTGGATGTCGATTTTCATTACCGCCGGGTTAATGTGGCCGGAGAAGCGGAAAAACGGAAGATTTCTATTGAGCATGCCGCCCGGGATCTGCGCTATGGGGTTCTTGAAAAACTGGCCCTGGAGTATGGGGAAGCCAGAATAGCGGTAGCCCATACCGCTGACGATCAGGCCGAGGAGCTGCTTCTTCGCCTGATCCGCGGAACCGGCAGGGCGGGGCTCTCCGGGATGAAGATGATCCGGGACAACCTGATAATCCGGCCTTTTTTGACCAGGACCAAGGAGGAGCTTCTGGCCTACCTGAGGCGCTATGATATCCCCTGGCTGGAGGACAGTTCCAACCTGGAAACCAGGTTTCTCAGGAACCGTCTGCGTCTGGAGGTCATTCCCGATTTGGCAAAAATTAATCCCAATATCACCGAGACCCTGCGGCGCACGACTGAGGTGCTGCAGGACGAGGAGCTGGTTCTTGTCCGTCTGACCGATGAGGCCTGGCAGGAGCTGGTGAACTGCAGTTCGGAGGGAGGGGAGGTCGGCCTGAGTGTCAGGCTCCCCGGTCTGCTCGCCCTGGATCTGGCCATCCGGCGGCGTCTTCTGGAAAAGGTTTTTATCCGGATGGACTCCCGGCCCCAGAGAGAAAAGATAGAACAGATCCTCCACCTGGCAGCAGAAGGGGAAGGGGGAGCCCGCCTCCACTTTTCCAGGGGACTGCGTCTGAGGAAGGAAGGGAAGAGGCTGCTTTTCTCCTATCCGGCTGGAAGGATCGGGGCCAGGGGTGATCTTGGAGAGTAATTATCCGTTTCAATTCAGAAACCCTATGGCGTTAGTGTCTTTTCCCGGCTTGACAAGTTCTGGTTAATCGGTATACCCTGTCTGACAGGCTGACCTGCCTGTGAAGAATCACTCAACATCCTTAACCTGGAGGAACATATCATGACCCGAATCGGTACCAGATTTTTCGTTTCCCTGTTTATCGCCGCCTTCTTTGTCACCTGCGCCTCTTTGCCTGCCGCCAGGGCGTCGGTCATCGATACCTCTTCCTATCTGCAGCAGCAGGACAATCCCTTGCGTGCTGAACTGCAGGGCCTGCTCGTCCGGGAAGATGTCAGAAGTCAGCTGATGGAGTTCGGGGTTTCCCCTGATGACGCCAGAAAAAGAGTGGCCTCCCTCACCGACCAGGAGCTTATAATGCTCCAGAAGCGGATCGATGAACTGCCGGCCGGCTCCAGTGCCCTTGCCATAATCGGCGGCGTGTTCCTGGTTCTCCTTATCCTGGAATTGGTCGGAATAACCAATATTTTCAACAGAGTATAGCAGTGTCGTTGAAGCGAGCCATTTCTGCCGTTTCATTTCTACTTCTGATCAGTATGCTGGCCGGGTGCGCCTCTCAAAAAGGCGCACCCATCATCCCGCCTGATCAGCACATCGAACTCGCCGACACCCCCTTTTATCCACAGGAAAAATACCAGTGCGGTCCCGCTTCCCTGGCCATGGTCCTGGGTGCTTCAGGGCTAGAGGTGAACCCTGATGAACTACGATCTCTGACTTACCTGCCCAAGCGCCGCGGCAGTCTCCAGTTGGAGTTGGCGGCAGCCTCCAGGAGATATGGTCGAATACCTTATGAAATCGATCCCGACTTTACAGCCCTGGTTTCCGAGCTGCAGGATGGACGTCCTGTTCTGGTCCTGCAGAACCTTGGCCTGGAAATTCTGCCGGTTTACCATTATGCCGTCGTCATTGGAGTCCGGCCCGAGGAAAAGGTCATCCTGCGTTCCGGCAGGGACCGGAGAGTGGAGATGAATATCGCCCGGTTTCTCAAAACATGGAGACCAGCGGGATCGTGGGGGCTTGTCGTTCTCAGGCCTGGAGAGCTGCCGGCCGAAGCTGACCTTTATCGCTACCTGAGGTCAGTAGACGGCTTCGAAGGCGGAGGAAACAGGCAACAGGCCGGGGAGGCTTACCGGGCCGCTCTTGCCCGGTGGCCTGAAAATCCGGATGTGATGTTTGCCCTTGGCAACAATTATCTGCTGCAGGGTGAGGCGAGCCGGGCCGGTGACCTTTACCGAAGGATTCTGACCGCAAATCCGCACCATGTGGCCGCTGCCAACAATCTTGCCGAAATTTTGAGCAGACAGGGGTGTCATCGACAGGCCGTCCAGCTCATCGGCAAAGCGGTTGAGCATGCCGAACGTCTGAACTCTCCCCTCCTGGAACAGGTGAGGCGCACCCGGAGGCAAATAACAGCTGCCATGCAGAAGAGTCCCGCCCCCCGGCAGTCTTCCTGCCCGGATCCCATCCTTTCAGGAAATAGCGGCTGAAAATGGTTCAGTCGTTTTGCTCGGGCAGGACGCTGACTTCACATACATGCTCCGATTCCCTGGCCGCTCCCAGCTTGGTGGTCGTGCACTTGTATGTTTC
>JBEPXR010000186.1:0-5375 GCA_041641775.1 Desulfobia sp.
TTTCAGTTCCGGAACCTTGTTACCGATTACTTTGCCCTCGAAAGTCCACTTGGTAAATCCGCCGTTTAAATAGACGGCGTTTTCGTGTCCCTTGGATTTCAGAACCCAGACCACTGAACCGCCTTTGGTGGCGTCACTCAAAGTATTACCGTGATCATAAACCACTATTCGGTGGTCGTTATTGACCCCTTTCTCCTGAAGGAGCTTAACCAGGTCCTCATCTTCAGGGACAAGAAGGCATTCATCCTCATCACAATAAGGATCCCACTCCTCGTAGGGAATGTTGATGGAGCCGGGAATATGGCCCACACCGTAATTGGCTGGAGTCCTGACATCGATGACCAGGAGATTGTCAGCATCGAGCTGGTCGACAAGCTGGTCGGTGGTAATCAACGGTCCATTACCGGCTGTGGCCACCCCCTCTGCCGAGAGGAACCCGGCCGCAATAACAGCCAGCATGATTATTGTTGTCTGCAACATATATCTAATCATGAACATACTCCTTTTAGACGTTAGCTGAACTTTGCTTTCCTATCTTTATTTCCAATCCCAAGTTCTACTCTTCAATCTTGGCCGGTATCTCCTTCACAATGACCTTCTGGTTGGCGGCCGGATCATCGGGGAGAAGATCTCCTTCGGTGAGGAAGAGATTTTTCTGGCCGTGACAGGAGTTACAAGTCCTTGTCTGCTTGGTATTTTTCTGGACATTATGCGGATTGGCAGAGTTCCAGGTGGGAAGGGCGTCGTAGTTGGCGACCAGATCCTCCGGTCCCTCTTCACCTTTCAGCACTTTCTGGAAATAGCGGAGTGAAGCAAGGGAATCCTTCTTCATGGGTGTATGTCTGACCAGATTATACTTGTAGGGATTATTGGGGCCACGGTCTATATTTGTCCCGATTTTAAAAGCCATCATGGGATCTGAAGGAAAGATGACGGTGATCTCCCCTTCCTCCTTGATGTCGAGGGATACGTGGCAGTTTTTGCAGTTGAAGTATTCGGTGGAGTGGCATACCGTGCAGGCCAGGGTATCCTTGGGATGGGCGTTGTGCATGGCCACTCTGGATGCTCCAGGCGTCGCGGCGTCGCGATGGCAGTCTTCGCACCTGGTTGTTTTGGTGGCATAATGGCGCTTTACGCCCTCAGGTTGTGTATGGTGGAGCTGTTCACCCTTGTGGCAGTCAACACATACCATCTGCAGCTCTTCGTAGTGAACGTCCGCCGTGTCTCCAAGCTCACCCTGATACTCGCCGGCATAACGGGAACCGTGGCAGGCATAGCAGGTTTTGTCCATGGGCGGTGTTTTCTTGAAACGATGCCTATCTAAAAGACCTCCCTTGGCAACATGAGGCCAGGCGACATGGCAGCTGCCGCAACTGGCATGACAATGGGCGCAGTCCAGCGTCCAGGCCTCCGGCAGGAGAGTATCTTTCATCTGATGGGGTTGAGTTATCGTTCCTGTTATATCCAGGATACCGCTCAGGGTATAATGCATGGAATCTTTGTAAGTGGAAGCGATATCAGGATGGCACTCCTTGCACACCCCGCTTCCCCCTTCTTCCGAGGGATCCAGAACCATGCCCTCATGGGCTTTTTCCATTTCGTCTGAATCAGTACCCTTATGGCAGTACATACATCCCATCTGCCCGTGAACCGATTCGGTAAAGTCCTCAGCTACGCCAACACTGTCCCGGCCCCTCACCTGAGGGGCAGAAACGCCTCAGCCCGCTATCTCACCGGCTCCGGCACCACCCTGGGCGGCCAGCTTATCCATTTTGTCCAAATCGGTGTGACAGTTCAAACAGGCACTGTCAGAGGCACCGGCAACAGCATTTCCGCCGGTGGCAACCAGGCCCGCGAGACCCACGAACGAGGCGATCAACAGGCTGACTTTTCTTTTCTCTTTCATCCTTTTCTGCCCTCCTTAATTGTATTAGTCTCATTTCGGCCTTCTCCACTGCCCCCCCCCAACGAGAAGCAAAAGGCCAATGAAAATAAGCTATGCTTATTCGATGCCACACCGTATAAACCAAGTCAAGCATTTTGTGGTAGAATCTGTCGCCTGGCCGTGACGCAAAGTTTACAATATTTAACAGGTTACAGTCGGTGCCAGGGCATGGTCCTCCTGCTCCACAGGGTATTATTGCCCAGAAATATCCCTTTGATTAGCTGTAAATTGCAAGCTGAAAAATATCCGAGACATCGGGATTTCGGGGGAAGTCTTCTGGGGCCTCAAGCCCCGAATACTGGAAATTTTCTCTTGAAAATATGATAGCCGGGCTTTTTAAGCTTGTCAAAATCATACAGTTTTGAGTAAAGTAAATGGGTTATGATCACCGCCCGCCCTTCCGCCGTAAACCGGCGTTCTATTTCGCCGAAAATAATTCTGCACTACTGAAAAACAACGGAGGACTACGGATGGATATATCCTCAGCCTACATGGCCGGAATGGGAAGAAAACTCTCGGTCAACATAGGAACAACCGTCAAGATCGAGGTAGAAGGCGTGGAATATCCCCTGCAAAGCTCTGTTGTGGGTCTTGAAGAGGAGAAATACATTATTCTCAAAGCACCGGATCCTTCCCTGAAAATAGAGCACAAATTTTACCCGGCCAATGAACTGATTATCCGGTATATCTCAAATGGAACTGTTTACGCCTTCCAGAGCAGAGTCATAGAATATATCTCCTCGCCGCTGCGTCTTCTCTTCATAGAATATCCCAGAATTGTGGAACATCATGAATTAAGGGGACAAAAACGAATAATCTGCCATCTGCCGGCCAGGATTATCGTCGGTGAAACCGAGAATGCCGGATGCATATTTGATATTTCCAAGAAAGGCTGCCGGATCATTCTCCACCGAAACAAAAACTCCAGTCTCATAAAGGCAGAGGTGAAGAAAGAAGTCACCCTGAAATGCGTATTTCCCGGCAGCAATGAAGTTATCTACATATCCGGCCGCATACAAAACCTCAAAAAGACCTATAATGAGATGGATATAGGTATCGCCTTTACCAATAAAAACACTACGGAAACGAAAAAGATGATAACCTGGTTCATCACCACGGTGGAAGACCTGAGTTAGTGCGAGGAGGTCTATTCTCTCAACTCTGACCTGTACCTGTCAAAGGCCTTTTCCAATTCTTCCACATCCAGATCAGCCGCATTAACCATCTCGCCGCCGCTCAAAATAAGCTCACCATCCTCCTGCCATCGCTCCCGCTCCAATTGATCAGCAATGGGCATAAACCAGCCCATGGCGGCATAGGCCAGGCCAATGAGCGGAGATAGCCAGCAGGCGATGGCCAGGGGAGCATAGGTCAGAGTCGATATACCCAGGGCGGCTGCAGTAAAGGCCCCTCCCGCGCTCCAGGGAACCAGTGGATTAACCAGAGTCCCCCCTTCCTCTATGGAACGGGAAAGACTGAGGGTTGAAAGTCCCTGTCCCCGGTAAACCGGCGAAAACATTCGTCCAGGCAGGGCGATGGCCAGGTAAGGATCTCCGGTGATCAGATTGGTTCCCACTGCCCCGCCCGTACTGACCAGCACCAGGGAAAATCTGCCTCTGACCCAACCGATCACGGTATTCAGCAAGACTTCCAGACAACGGGTTTTTTCAAGAATGCCACCGAATGACAAGGCTATAAGGACCAGGGAAATGGTCCACATCATGGACTGAATCCCCCCTTTGGAAAGAAGCTTATCCACCGCCTCTATTCCGGTACTGCTTGTAAATCCGGTCTGCATGACAATGAAAATCTGATGTATTGTAGCATCCTGGGCGAGCATGGCGGTCAGAGCCCCGGCAAGCATGCCCAGGAAAAGGGTGGGAAGGGCGGGAAAACGCTTAACCGCCAGGATAATCACCAGGAGAGCGGGAGTAAGAAGAAGGGGATGAAAGCAAAACTGGTTCTCCAGCCCAGTCAGTATTTCGGTAACCCTGTCGGCGTGCATGGTCTGATCGGCATACTCCAACCCCATTCCCCAATAGACCAGAGCCGATATCAACATGGCGGGGATAGCTGTGGCCATCATGTTGCGGATATGACTGAAAAGATTGGTAGAGGTCACCGCCGGCGCCAAGTTGGTCGTGTCTGAAAGCGGTGACATCTTATCACCGAAAAATGCCCCGGAAACTATAGCCCCACCGATCAGACCGGCCGGAATTCCCAGGCCGTCGCCAATACCTACCAGAGCCAGCCCCACCGTTCCCACCGTCCCCCAGGATGTACCCAGGGCCACCGAAACCATGGCGGTAATGAGCATGGCGGCCAGGGGGAAATACTGCGGCGTTATCATTTTCAGACCATAGTAGATAAGAAGAGGAACCGTCCCGGAAAGGATCCAGGTTCCGATGATCATTCCCACGGTCATGAGAATGGCCACCGAGGGCAGGCCGATGTGTACCACGTGGTAAAAACCGTTCTCCATCTGCCGCCATCTGTAGCCGATGGACCAGGCCAGGGCTCCGGTGAAGGCAGTTCCCAGGGCAAGAGGGATATGGGGGGCGAATTCATCGAAGACCACCAACTGCAGCAGCATAAGAGTCATGGTGACTGCAATGGGGAGCAGAGCCAGAAAAAGACCGGGTCTGGGATCGGCGTCGTCAACCTGATTAATAGTCATGGCAATGTCCACTCAAAAAGTCATTCACAAGCTTTATCATTCTGCTATCATAAGAGTACGGTCCACATAGAGCTGAAACTACATTATAAAAAAGGAGGCGACAACATGGCTGGAAGCGTTTACAAAATCATCGAACTGGTCGGAACCAGCGAAAATTCATGGGAAGAGGCAGCAAAAACCGCAGTGGAGACAGCCGGCTCCAGTCTCCAGAATCTAAGGGTCGGGGAAATAACCAAGCTCGACATGAAGATAGAAAATGGCAAGGTTCTTGCCTACCGGGCAAGAGTAAGCGTTTCCTTCAAGTACGAAAAGTAAAATGCCGGAGAAAACAGCCGGTAGAACATCTCCTCCGTAAACTATCCTTTCAGGGATATTGCCCTGACGGGAGGAGAACTCTTTTCTTCCCGTCAGGGACCAGTCACTCCATCTCTCTTCCTCTTGAGACAGATCCAGTTTCGCGGCGGCGGTTCCATGTTGGAATCGAAATGGCCCGAGCGGAGAAGCAGTATTTCGAAATACGGCTCCACTGCATTGACTATCTCTGCCGCCGTGAGTTGGGGAGGCCCCTCCTGATCATCGGGGCGGACCTCGTCGCTGTTGCCAATCAAGGAAAGCCAGAGACCTTTTTCTTCCAGGAGACCGGCGGCCCGGCTGACAAAGGCCAGCCTCTTATCCGGATCAGAGAAAGTATGGAAACAGCCCCGATCAAAGAGAAGCGAAAAAGGGCCTCCTTCAATCTCATCCTCCAGAAAA
>JBEPXR010000187.1:0-5355 GCA_041641775.1 Desulfobia sp.
GGCCGGTCAAAGCTGCCGGATCTAATGCCCGGTGATTTCGCCGAAAACCTGACCACCTCCGGTCTGAAACTCGAGGACCTTCCTCTGGGCGCCAGGTTTTCCGTTGGGCCGGATGCAGTCCTTGAGATCATCCAGATCGGTAAGAAGTGCCACAGTAAATGTGAAATCTTCAAGAAAATGGGGGACTGCGTCATGCCAAAAAAAGGGATCTTCGCCCGGGTCATTAATGGCGGCGTAGTCAGAAAGGGGGACCGGGTAGCAGTTCTCTCCTGACCTGTACTTCCCCGTCTTCCCTTCCTTCCCATCTTGCCGGTGTTCAAAACACTGCTGTACGCTCACATACAATCGTCCTGTACCACCCTGTAGTTTCACCGGCAATTCCTGTAAAATCCATTTGACATCCTTCTTTTCGAGCATCTACCATGGAACTGTGGTGGGGTTGAAGACGTCCTGTGATAACGGATCAGCAGTCCCATATAATTGAACGTAAATGTGCAAAAGAAGAAAGGAGGGCTGAAATGAAGAAGTGTCGTATTTTTGCCAAGGCGGCGGTCTTTTCCACCGTCCTGTTCCTGTCTGCCGGCCAGGCCCAGGGTGGTGGATATGAGAGCCACGAGAAGATGGGGATTCCGGATGATGTAGATCCGGTCCACGAAACCTATCTGCCTGTCATGTTCGACAAGGATTTCAAGTCCATGATGGAAGCGGACAAAAAAGTGAAATCCAAGATCATGGACAGGCAGAATGAACTGCTCAAGCGGCGTTACGATCTGAGCGACCAACCTTCCGATGCCATGATGTCGGCTGGAAGAAAGCCGGTTCAGGAAGGGGTAAGGGTCAAACTCCCCGAGGAAATGACCTGGAAGAAGCTCAACAACATGTCGCCTGAAGAGATCAGGGAGGAAAACGTCTTCCCGGAGGGTTTCCTGCCCCTGCCCCATGCCAAGCATGAAACCGGAGGGCAGGTCATCCCCACCAAACATATTAAAGAGCTAAGAAAACAGGAGGACCGCAATCTGGAGCGTTTCGACGTCGAGTTTGATCTGCCCGAACATTTCCTCCCCGAATTTCCTCCACCCATTTTTCTCACCACCAGGCCTGATCTCGGTGATGTCTCCCAGGGCAAGCTGCTCACCATTAAAAATTACTATGACATCATGCACGGCATCCTCACCCCGGTGCAGATGGAGGGGCTGCGCTTGCTGCTCACCCCCTTTCCCCAGCAGCAGTTCAATCAGACCGAACACCGCAAGGTCGAAGAGCCCACCCTGGGAATCGCCTGTCTGGACTGTCATGAGAATGGCCATACCAATGCTGCCTTCCATCTCAATCCCGATACCAGGCCCCACGTGGCCCGTTTGAGGCTCGACACCGTCAGCCTCAGGGGGATGTTCAATCAGCAGATCCACGGTTCCAAGCGTTCGCTGCGCTCAGTGGAGGATTTCACCGAATTTGAACAGCGCACCGCCTATTTTGACGGCGACCATGTGACAGCAGCCAAGAAGGGCGTCAACCTTCCTGACCGGACCAGCCAGGTTGCCATGATGGCCCAGATGCAGAACATATTCGATTTTCCCCCGGCCCCCAAGCTGGATGCCTTCGGTCGGCTCGATCCGGACAAGGCTTCCGATATGGAACTGAAGGGAGAGAAGATCTTTTTTGGCAAGGCGCGGTGTAATGAATGCCATCCAGCTCCTTTTTATCTGGATGACAAGATGCACGACCTCAAGGTGGATCGTTTTTACAAGCCCCATATGAGCAATAAGAAATGGATAACCGGGGTAGGACCGATCAAGACCTTTACCCTGCGCGGCATCAAGGATTCACCTCCATACATGCACGATGGCAGACTGCTTACCCTTGAAGATACGGTGGAATTTTTCAACCTGGTCACCGACCTTGATCTCACCAGGGACGAAAAGGAGGCCCTGGTAGCTTTCCTCCGTTGTCTCTAAATTTTTCTTTACCGGGCATGCGGTCTTCCGTATGCCCGGTTTCCCTCCCAGGCATGCAACAGTAACCGGCATGAGTCAAGTCGAGAAAAAATTATGCTGACCGAATTGCAGAAAAAGACCGCTCAGGCCATAGTCAATATATTTGAAACCGGTACTGTCCGCGGGGAATACGGCCGGGTCACTCTCCTGGCCAATGATCCCGGTCGCCTCACTTATGGCCGCTCCCAGACCACCTTGACCAGCGGTAATCTCTACCTGCTCATCAAATCCTACTGTGAAAAGGCAGGCGCCCTGTATGCCGAGGAGTTTGCTTCATTTCTTGAACCCCTGGCGGAGCGGGACACCGGCCTCGATCATCACCCCCGGTTTCGCAGCCTTTTAGGGCGGGCAGGTGAGGATCAGGTCATGAGAGAGGTGCAGGATTCTTTTTTTGACCGTGTTTACTGGAGTCCCGCAGAGCGTGAGGCCGATCTCCGGGGACTTCACCACCCCCTGGAGATGACGGTTGTTTATGACAGTTTCATCCACGGCTCCTGGCACCGTATGCGGGATCGTACCGTGGAGGAATACGGCTCGGTGGGAGATATCGGGCCGGAGCGCTGGATCGAAAAATATGTCGAAGTCCGGAAGCATTGGCTGGCTGGCCACAGCAATACCCTGCTCCACAAGACGGTGTATCGGATGGACGCCCTGAATGGTTTGATAAAGGAGGGCAACTGGGAACTTACGCTGCCTGTATCGGTGCACGGAGTACTGATAACCAAACCCCTGCTGCTGGCAGGCTGCATTCCGAGGGCCGACTCTGCGGAAGAGCAGTGGAGATTCCTCCGGTTGAAAGCCCCCTACCTGGAAGGTGAAGATGTGGAGAATTTGCAGGAATCCCTGAAAAAGCTGGGAATAGATGTCATTGTCGACGGTATTTATGGTCCCGCCACCGAGAAAGCGGTGCGTCAGATTCAACGGAAAATGGCCCTGAAGGCAGACGGCATTGTCGGTCCGGCCACCCGGTCAGCCCTGGGCATCTACAACTGAGTCAAATATCCCTCCGCTTATATATTTCGCTGCAGCTTCTTCCTGGCTGTCCCGGCCTGCCTTCAACCAACGTCGATATCGCCTCCCAGTATCCGGACCCAGCCTTCTCCAGAAGATCATAGTGACCGGCCCCTTCAACCCAGAGGTGGTACTTGGGCTTTGTTGCCTTTTTGTACACCGTCCTGCCATGCCGGAGGGGAATGACTTTATCCTCCCGGCCATGCACGACCAGAAGAGGACAGTCGACGGCATGCATTTTCTTGATGTTGGGGAATCTGTCAAAGGGAATCAGAGGATATCTGGTTATTGTTCGATAGGCGCTGATAAAGGGACTCTGCAGTATCAGTCCCGCAACCTTTTTCCTTGAAGCGAGGTGAATGGACGGGGCGGTACCCAGAGATCGACCAACGGCAACTATTCTTCCTGGCTCCGTCTGCAATTCTTCCACCAGGTAATTGTAGGCGGCGACGATATCTTCATAGAGATTGTCCTCCGACGGTTTTCCGGTACTTATTCCGTATCCCCTGTAATCATAGGCGAACACGGAAAACCCCTGGCGCAGGTATTCGTTTAAAAGAGGACGGACATCGCCGATGTCCTCACCATTGCCGTGGCTGTAAAGGATGGTATGGCAGGAGCCGGGGCTTGACAGATAAAGTGCGGCAATGGAAGAGTTTCCCTCCACCTTGATCTTGATAATCTCAGGGTTGTCTTTATAGGAGGGAGGAGGGGTATGGAAGATCAGTGAATCGGCAAAGAATAAGGAAAGTAAGGCCAGAGCGGCATAGGTGAGGATGATAGTTCTAAGCAGCCTCTTTGTCATTGGTGGATCTCTTCCTTATTTCCTTATTTGATCGATTCCACTATCTTCAGCAGGCGGTCGCGGTTGTTTTTCTTCTGATTCAGCATGATGACCAGAGGATGGAGGTTCCCGTCTTTCCTGAGGTAGCCAGCATAATTATAGATGCCGGTCATCGTCCCTGTTTTAAGAAGATGTCCCTGGTGCTGCGGAAGCAGGCGGGCATGGGGCCGAAATTTATTCAGTATTTGGAGCAGGGCCGCTGCGGTCAACCTGTTGTTTCGGGAGATGCCTGAGCCTTCAATGATATGATAATGGTGTCCGGCCAATTCTATCTCGCGGCTCAGGAAGCTGTTCAAGGCTCGGCGCCCTTTGGCCCAAGTGGCGGGGTAGCCGTATTTTCTGGCCCCGCAGGTCAGGAAAAGCTGATTGGCGATGAAATTGTTGGAGTAGAGAAGCATCGCCTTCACTACCTCGGAGAGTTGTCTGGAGGAGGAGTGGATGTATACAGGCTTACGGGGAAGTTTGCCCTCAAAGATGCCCACCGCTTTTGGTCCCTGCCTGCCGGATTTGTCATAGTTCTGCTGGAGGAGGGCGGCAAAAAGCTGACCGGCATAGAGTCCGGCTCCGTTTTTGACCCGGGAGATGGAAATCCGGTGCTCTCCGGCGCCAATCTCTCGTCCGAAAGCCTGCATAAGAGGGAGAGTTGGAGTTTGGGGCTCGGCCGAAGCAATCCTTCTGCTATCTCCCACTTTAATGTTAATGGTGTTAAAATTGACGGCGAGAGCCGCATTGCCGGCGTCATAGGGATCCAGGCTGTTTTCGGTGCCTTCCGCCCTTCGGGCCAGCGTAAAGGCCGATTGATCAACCAGAATCCGACCAGGGTGGCTGCCCAGGCGATCCCGCAGCTCCCGGGTGATCAGAGCGACCTCTTCCGAGGTTAGAAAAGGGTCGCCCAGCCCCCTGATAATCAGATCTCCTTTCTGGTTCTGATAGAATTCGGTTTGGAAGCGGTAAGCCGGCCCCAGAAGGGAGAAGGCCGCCGCCGCTGTGGCTATTTTCAGGGTGCTGGCTGGGATAAGGGGGAGGCTGTCGTTATAGTGAATTGAGGTGTCGGTTTTTTTCAGGATAAGGGCGCCCCGCTCAATCAGCGGTTTCACCATGGTCAAAAAGGGAGAGCGGGCCTGGAGGGACCCGCTCAAGGATAAAAGGGTAAGAATGGTTATAAGGAGGACTTTAATGGCTATATATGTCCTGTCAGCCCTGGAGCAGGCTGACCACATTCTGCTGATTGACTGCCCGAGCCTGATTATGGGCAAAGGTTCTGGCCTGATTCAGAGATTCCATCCTGCTGAAATTCATGATTTCTTCCGCCAGATCCACATCTCTGATGTTTGATTCGGCGCTGCGGGTATTGACTTCAGTGGCGGCAAGGCTGGTAATCGTTGAATTCAGTTGATTTTGGGTGGAGCCAAGATAAGCCCGGCTGCTGCCGAGCTGGGACAGGGCGGCATCGGCCATCTGTACTGCGTCTTGCGCACCCTGCGCAGTGGTAACATTTATTGCGGC
>JBEPXR010000188.1:0-5344 GCA_041641775.1 Desulfobia sp.
ACTTCCAACCTTTTGTGGATAAGCTGAAGAAGGTGTTTAAAAAAGTCAGGATAGTGAAACCTAAGAGTTCCCGGGGAGAGAGTCGGGAAGTGTTTACCCTGGGAACAGGTTATATAATGACAGATGTGGAGGATTTATAGATGGCGGGTCATTCGAAATGGTCTAATATCAAGAGAAGAAAGGGTGCTGAAGACGCCAAAAGAGGAAAGATTTTCGGAAAACTGAACAAGGAAATCACTGTAGCCGCCAGGATGGGTGGAGGCGATCCGGATGGTAACCCCAGGCTGAGAACGGCCATAGCCGATGCCAAAGCGGCGAACATGCCCAAAGAAAATATTGAAAGAGCCATTAAAAAAGGGATGGGAGCCCAGGATGGCGAGGTCTATGAAGAGATCACCTACGAAGGATACGGCCCGGGGGGTGTGGCCGTACTGGTTGACTGCCTGAGCGATAACAAGAACAGAACCGTTGGTGAAGTCCGGCATTCCTTTTCCAAACATGGCGGAAATCTCGGAGAGTCGGGTTGTGTCGCCTGGATGTTTGACCAGAAAGGCTCCATATATATCGATAAAAATGCGGTCAATGAAGAAAAGCTGATGGAAGTCGCTTTGGAGGCTGGAGCCGAAGATATCGTTGAAGATGATGGGGGGTTCCAGATTCTCACTGATCCCGAGGAATTCAGCAATGTTCGCGAGGCCCTGGAAAATGAAGATATTCCGCTTTTAGAGGCAGGAATTTCGATGATTCCTCAGAATTATATAGAGATAACAGATGAGAAAAAGGCGGCTCAGATTGTAAAGTTGATGGATGTGCTGGAAGACTGCGATGATGTTCAGAAGGTTCATTCCAATTTTGATATTCCTGACGAAGTCATGGAGAAAATTTCATAGGCCTTGACTGTGCGTATCCTGGGAATTGATCCTGGTTCAAGAATAACCGGTTATGGGATGATAGACACCTCTTCGGGCTTTGCCAGGGATTTTGTCAGCTGCGGCATTATCAAACCTTCAACAGGCTTGACCCTGCAAGACAGGCTGAAGGAACTCTATGATGGCATAGGTGAGGTGGTCGCCAAATATGATCCGGACTGTGCTGCCATTGAGGACGTTTTTGTCTCCAGGAATCCAGGTTCCGCTCTCAAACTCGGCCAGGCCAGAGGGGTGCTCATGCTGGCTGTCAAACATTTTAATCTGGTTCTGTATGAATTTCCAGCCAAGGTGGTCAAACAGGCCGTGGCAGGTTATGGTCAGGCCGACAAACCCCAGATACAGCAGGCCGTCAAACTCCTGCTGCAGCTGGACAGAGTTCCAGGTGAAGATGCCTCGGACGGTCTGGCCGTGGCTATCTGTTGTGCCAACCACATGATAAACTTTCACAGCAGGTCGAGAATATCTGAATGATCGCTTGTCTGCAAGGCGTACTTTTACATCGGGACGAGGGGAAGGCCATTATCATGGCAGGTGGTGTAGGATATGAAGTCTATCTGACCCCGAAGTGCCTGGCTGAGCTGCCGGAACGTCAGAAAGAAGTGATGGTCTATGTCTATACTCAGGTCAGAGACGACGCCATTGTTCTTTTCGGGTTTTCCACTATGGAGGAGAAGGAAACTTTTGAGATTTTGATCAGCGTCTCCGGCATAGGACCTAAATTGGCTCTGGGTATTCTCTCTGGTATGACACCGTCTGAAGTTTCCAGGGCAATCTCAGCGGCTGATAGCACCATCCTGACTCGCCTTCCCGGTGTGGGGAAGAGAACTGCTGAACGCATGTGTCTAGAATTAAAGGATAAGATACCTTTTGTGCCCACCCTTGGTCAGGATCATCAGGCAGGAATGCCGGATTCTCTGCCATCCTCTGAAATCAGCAGAGACGTGGTCTCGGCCCTGGTTAATCTGGGATATTCCCGATCGGGTTCCGTGGAGGCGGTTCGGAGGTTGACCGAAGGTGGTAACGAAAGCGGACCGGATTCATTTGAGGACCTCCTGAAAAGGGCCCTCCGGGAGGTCTCCATACTATGAGTTATGAAGAAGATCGGGTTGTCAGCACCGCTCCTCTTGACAAAAATGAACCGGTCGAGGAGATCGGTCTCCGCCCGGGAAGTCTGGCGGAGTATATAGGCCAGCAGCAGTTGAAAGATAATCTTCTGGTGGCTATCAAGGCAGCCCGGGGCCGAGGCGAGGTGTTGGATCACACCTTGTTCCATGGCTTCCCGGGACTCGGGAAAACCACCCTGGCCTATATAATTGCCAGGGAGATGGGGGCCGGTATCAAGGTAACTTCCGGACCTGTGATCGAAAAGCCCGGAGACCTGGCAGCTATTCTGACCGGTCTATCACCGGGAGATGTTCTCTTCATTGATGAAATACACCGTTTGAATCACGTGGTTGAGGAGATTCTTTATCCGGCTATGGAGGATTTTCAGCTGGACCTGGTAGTCGGTCAGGGGCCCGGTGCCAGGACGGTTAAAATGGATCTGCCGCCCTTTACTCTTGTGGGAGCAACTACTAGAAGCGGGTTGCTGACCCCTCCCTTTCGGGACCGGTTCGGGGTTGTCCTTCGTCTTGATTTTTACAAACCCAGAGAACTGGTTGAAATCATCAAGCGTTCCGCCTCATTACTGGGAATACCCATTGATGAAACAGGGGCCAGGGAGATGAGCCTGCGCAGCAGGGGTACTCCCAGAATAGCCAATCGTCTGCTCAAGAGAGTCAGGGATTATGCCGAGGTAGAGGCTGAAGGCAGGATTACCGCAGAGGTGGCGGACAGTGCCTTGAGCATGCTCTCCGTTGACAAGAACGGTCTCGATGAAATGGACCGGAGAATCCTGCTGACCTTGATCGATAAGTTTGAGGGTGGCCCCATAGGCCTGGATACTTTGGCCACTGCGGTCTTCGAAGAAAAAAATACCCTGGAAGACGTCTATGAGCCTTACCTGATTCAGGCGGGTTTTCTCTCCAGAACCCCACGGGGGAGAATAGCCACTCTTCTGGCTTATGAACATTTTGGTCGGCCGGTAAGCCAGGGTGGACAGCGCAACATCACTGACCTGTTCAATCAGGATGAAAAGTAAGCTGCCGGCAGGGAACGGCATCGGAATTATGAATCATAAGGCAATATATCCATGAAAGTAACTGTCAAAGATATAGTCAATCGCAAAGGCGGTGAGAAGATCATCATGCTGACAGCCTATGATGCGGGCCTGGCCTCCCTTGTCGACCAGGACGGCGTTGACCTGTTGCTGGTCGGAGATTCTCTGGGTAATGTTGCTCTGGGCTACGACTCCACGATACCGGTAACCATGGAAATGATGCTGCACCATGCCGCTGCGGTCAGGAGAGGGAGTTCTTCCTTTATTGTGGGGGACATGCCTTTTCTTTCATATCAGGTAGAGGCTTCCGAAGCGATTCGCAACAGCGGCCGTTTTCTTAAAGAAGCAGGCTGTGATGCCGTGAAGATGGAGGGAGGAGTCGATATCGCTCCAACGGCGGAAGCTGTTGTACGGGCCGGCATTCCGGTCATGGGACATATAGGTCTGACTCCTCAGACGGTGAGTCAGCTGGGGGGTTACAGGGTCCAGGGCCGAGACGCTGAAAGTGCCCGGAACCTCATCCGAGATGCCGGGGCGCTTGAAGAGGCAGGGGTCTTTGCCGTTGTCCTGGAATGTGTGCCGGATCGTCTGGCCCGCTATCTTACCGAGAATTTATCCATACCCACCATAGGCATCGGAGCCGGTCCGGATTGCGACGGGCAGGTTCTGGTGAGTAACGATCTTCTTGGTCTGACAAATAGAAAAGTCCCCAAATTTGTCAAAGAGTATGCCGCTCTGGGAAAGCAGGCCAAAGACGCTGTCGACCGCTTTGTCGGCGAGGTGAGAGAAGGGCAATTTCCCACCGAGGAAAACAGTTTTTCCCTGCCGGTCGACGTGGAATCACTGCTGGCTGAGAATAACGAGACCTGAAGACTTTCAGGCTGTTTGCGCGGGAGTTGATTGATGGATTTAGCTACAGTTATAGGCTTGGTATTCGGCATTGTCCTGCTGCTGGCAGCAATTATGCTGGGGGGGCCCTTGATCCTCTTTGTCAACCCCCCCGGTATTCTTATCGTAGGCGGGGGGACCCTGGCGAGTGTATTGATCCGCTTCGGCCTGAGAGACGTTATCAATGCCTTCAAGGTTGCCAAGAATGCTTTTGCCGTTCAGCTTAGTTCACCCCGTGAAATCATCCAGGAAATTGTCAATCTGGCGAACATTGCCAGAAAGAATGGTCTGATAGTCCTGGAACAGCAGCCCATTGAAGATCCCTTCCTTAAAAAGTCGATCATGTACTGTGTGGATGGCCACGAGGCTGAATTCATCGATGAAGTCTTGAAGAAAGAAGTTAACTTGACGGTAGAGCGGCATGAACTTGGACAGAAAACATTTTCCTCAATGGGTGATGCCGCCCCCGCCTTCGGGATGATCGGAACCCTGATAGGCCTGGTACAGATGCTGGCCAATATGGAGGATCCGGACCAGATCGGCCCGGCAATGGCGGTTGCCCTTCTGACCACTCTCTATGGAGCCATTCTCGGAAACCTGGTCTTTCTGCCCATTGCCGATAAGTTGGCCTTGCGGAGCCAGGAGGAGGAACGGAACAGGAAACTGATAATCGAGGGTGTCATGGGAATTCTGAAAGGCCTGAATCCTAGGGTGATGGAAGAATTTTTGCAAACTTTTCTTCCTCCCAAGGAACGGACTCAGAGTTGAGCAGGGGGCGTCCGGGCCCGATTCTCCCCGGCGGGTAAAAGAACCCATCTTCAGACAGGACTGGCATGGCTGCGGAAGAACCCAAAAAACAAGACTGCCCATCAGGTGCTCCCAAATGGATGACCACCTTTGCCGATTTGATGGCTCTGCTCATGGTTTTTTTTGTCCTTCTGCTTTCCTTTTCCGTCATCGATGCCAAAAGATATAAGATGATTTCCGGCTCCATGAAGGAAGCTTTCGGAGTCCAGCGGGAAGTAAAGGTGACGAAGACGATAACCGGCGAGGAAATCATATCCAAGGAGTTTCCCACTATCCCCCTCCAGGTCCAGCTTCGCATGGTCCGGGAGGTCAAGAAAGGGATGGAAAGCGGGGTGGTTGAATCGGAGTTCGGCAAGAGCGGTTTGATTCTCAGGGTGAAGGGAGATGTGGCTTTCGGGTCGGGTCAGGCGGATATCAGCAGAACGTTTAGTACCTTCCTGAATAATCTTGGGGGCATCGTTGAGGATAAAAAGTTGAAAATTAAAGTGAGCGGCCATACGGACAATGTACCGCTGAGGGAGGAGGCAAGTCCCTATGAGAGCAACTGGGGCTTGTCAGCCGC
>JBEPXR010000189.1:0-5311 GCA_041641775.1 Desulfobia sp.
AACGGTATCATCTTAAACCCGGAATTTCCTTGTATTCTACAATCCCGTTTCTCTATTTTCGCTTGAGACACCCCGACCCGGAACCGACAGTTGACGGAACGGTTCTGGCAACTGAACTTTCCTGACTGAAATACCAGAAAGATGCTGCAATACTTCGCGCCTCCTATCCTCGGAGCCTTTATCGGCTATATGACCAACTATGTGGCCATCCGTATGCTCTTCCGGCCACTCAAACCCTGGAAGATAATGGGCCTGAGAATGCCGCTGACCCCGGGGGTCATACCTTCCAAACGAAGACAGCTGGCCAGAAATATCGGGGAAATGGTAGGAGAACATCTCCTGACCACCGCTGATGTGGGCAAGGCTCTCAGCAGCAGGAATTTTCAGAATGAACTGAGCAGGCTGATCGATTCCAGACTGGACAGCCTGCTCGACAGGGATCTGGGCTCAATCAACGAGCTGATTCCAAATAACTTCCAATCCATCTATCAGGCCAATATCAGGGTATTGCGCCTGAGACTGCGCAGCCGTCTCCATGCCTATCTGGACAGTGAAGAGTTTGCCGCAAAAATCGAAAAACTGATCGTCAAAAACAGCGCAGCCTTTTTTACCCTTGAGCTGAATGAGGCATTCCCCGCCCAAAAACGAGAGGCGTTTTTCAGTGTTTTCGAAGACCTCCTCACCCGCCTGCTGGCCAGTCCCCTTGTCAGAGATGTACTGGCCGATTTTCTGAAAAAACAGCTGAAAGACTTTATCGATGACGGCAAGTCCATAGCCGATCTTGTTTCAGAAGATCTTCTGACCCTCATATTAGACAGGCTGGAAGAGGAGGCCTCTCCATTACTGGCCCGGCTGGCCGACCTTTTGAAAAAACCTGAAATTCAAAAAAAAATAAGCGAATCACTGGCCGAGGCTGCCGGCAACTTCACCTCGTCCTTTGGACCTCTTGGTGCCATGCTGGGTGGATTTATCTCGCCAGATATCATTCGGGACAAGGTAGCCTCTTTTATAGAAGAAAAGGGAGATACAATCAGCAGCTGGCTCGAGTCGGAAGAAATACGAACTGAGACGGCACGTCTTATCAGGGAGAAAGCCGAAGAGATCTGCAGAAAGCCCTTGAAGGAGTTCCTGCGGAAGGTAGATCCAGAAAAAATTGATGCCGTCATTAAGGAAATAGCTCATTATGGAGCTGAGCGCCTGACCAGGCCGGATATGGCCCGGGGAATTTCAAGGTGCCTTAATCAGGCGGTATCTTCCCAGGGCAAAAGGCAACTCGGTGCGATAGCCGAAGATATACTGGGCTCCCAGGGAGCAGCCGACTACCAACTCCGGGTTTCACGGGCTGTCACTTCCCTGATTCGTTCCGAACAGGTCAAAACCCTGGCAGACGGTCTGATGGTTGAACTCATTGAAAAACAGCTGCTGAACAAGCCTGTCGGCCGGCTCAGCAATCTGATTCCCAATAAACTCCGCCTGTCCGTCCATGATTATATAAAAAGCTGGTCTTCCACCGTTTTGATCCAGGAGGTGCCAAGACTCGTCGACTCCCTCAGCATTAAAGACATTGTCGCCCGCAAGGTCGATTCTCTGGACCTGCTTCGTCTGGAAGGGCTCCTCATGAGCATTATGCAGGAACAGTTCAAGTATATAAATCTCTTCGGCGGGATCCTGGGGCTCATTATCGGCCTGCTGAACCTGATTTTTATCATCTGAGCCCCGATCCTGAAAAATTTCTTCTCCTCTGCAACTTTTTCTGGAACTAAGCTGATTCCCCACTGTCTGAATATATAAAAGGCAATAAAAAAACCTTTTTCATTTTTCTCCTTTTTTCCTTATTTCCTTTTTCATTTCTCTTCTCCTTAAGTACCTCCTGAGAATGGAGGAAAAACCGGCGCCCCCCAGCGCCGGTTTTTTTTTGCCTTTTTCCGGATCAAACCAGGTCTCAAATTTTCTGTTAAAAATTCAACGAATTTCGTGTATACTTACAGACTTTTCGCTGCACAAACAACAATACACAAATTCAAATACTTAAAGCAGGAGGAAAATCAGATGAAACTCATTTTATGAGGATCTCCCGGCGCCGGAAAAGGAACGGTTGCCAAAATGCTGACCAAGATCGACGGGTCAGTCCAGATCTCCACCGGTGACATTCTCAGGGAAGCGGTGCGCAAAGGCAGCGATCTGGGCAAAGAGGCAAAAAAATACATGGATGCCGGAGACCTGGTACCCGATTCCCTGATTATGGGAATCATGGAAGAACGCCTTCAGCAGCCCGACTGCGAAAAAGGCTTCCTGCTGGACGGATTTCCCCGCACCATTCCCCAGGCGGAGGCTTTGAAAGAACTGCTCAAAAAACTGGGAATAGAGCTGGATATGGTGGTTAATATCGAAGTTCCCCGGGATGTCATTTTCGACCGGCTCTGTACCAGAAGGACCTGTGAAAATCCTAAATGCCAGGCAATCTATAACGTGAAAAGCAGTCCACCTGAAAAGGAAGGCATCTGTGACCACTGCGGCAGCCCTGTTGTCCAGCGCTCCGACGAGACCGAAGAGGCCATAGCCAGACGGCTGGACACCTACAACGAAAAGACCGCACCCCTGGTTGATTTTTACCGGAAGGAAGGGCTTCTGAAAACCGTCAAGGGAACCTCAAGCGATGCTGTTGTCGATGAGATCAGAAAAAGTCTCAATGTCTGAACTCTCTTGAAGCAAGACCTTGCAGCATACCGTATCCGTTTATCCTGCCCGTACATAGTCGCCCAACTGTGTACGGGCAAAAGTGATGTATATTGAGGATGACAGCGGACAAACCGATAATACAGATTATAGGGGGTGGTCTGGCCGGTTGCGAAGCCGCCTGGCAGGCGGTGAAAAGAGGCTGCCGGGTGGAGATACTGGAAATGAAACCGGCCAGATTCAGCCCGGCCCACTGCTCTGCCGATCTCGCCGAACTGGTGTGCAGCAATTCTTTGCGTTCCGCCGACCTTTCTTCAGCTGTGGGGCTCCTCAAGGAGGAGATGCGCTTTCTGGAGTCCCTGATAATGGCTGCCGCCGATGCCACCAGGGTTCCGGCGGGCAAGGCCCTGGCTGTTGACCGGCAGCTTTTTGCCGCCTTTATTACGGAAAAGATCAGCAGCCATCCGGATATTGAAATCAAACGAAGGGAAATACAGAGTCTGTCGGAACTGAGCGACGGTCTGAAAATAATGGCCACCGGCCCGCTCACCAGTTCTCCCCTGGCTGGGTCCCTGAGGAGGGTTACCGGCCAAAGATCGCTTTTCTTTTATGACGCCATCGCCCCCATTGTAACTTCCGACTCCCTGAATTACAATGTGGTCTATAAGGCTTCCCGATACGAAGACGGACCCGGGGATTATCTCAACTGTCCCCTCAACCGGGAGGAATATGAGGTGTTCATTGAAGAGCTGGCCCGGGCAGACCAGGTACGAGCCCGCAGCTTCGAAGAAGAAAAATACTTTGAAGGGTGTCTTCCTGTGGAAGTGATGCTGGCCAGGGGCAAGGACACCCTCCGCTTCGGTCCCCTCAAACCTGTAGGACTTCCTGATCCGCGTACAGGCCGGGAGCCTTACGCCGTCATTCAGCTTCGTATGGAAGACAAGGAGGGATCCCACTACAACATGGTGGGATTCCAAACCAGACTCACCTATCCCGAACAAAAAAGGGTGTTCCGCAGGATTCCAGGGATGGAAAATGCCGAATTTGCACGTCTGGGCAGCATTCACCGCAATACGTTTGTCTGCGGCCCCGAAGTCCTCAATCCTGTTCTGCAGGTAAAAGACAAGCCAGATCTTCTGCTGGCCGGACAGCTGACCGGCGTCGAAGGATACGTGGAATCGACGGCCATGGGCCTGCTGGCAGGATTGAATGCTGCCAGACTGGCCCGGGGGTCCTCTCCTCTTATACCACCGCCGGCTACCGCCATAGGGGCTCTGGTAAATCATGTCAGCAGATCATCCCCGGAACGGTTCCAGCCCTCCAACGTGAACTTCAGTCTTTTCCCCCCCCTGCACTCCCCGGAAGGGAAAAAAATTCCCAAGAAGTTCAGAAAGGCCCGAAGAGCGGAGCTTGCCATGAAATTAATTCAGGGCGAGTGGCTGAGGTGGGAGCCTAGTGAAGGTAAGGAGTGAGAAGCGGGGAAGGTCAAGCGGGAAGTGAAGAGCGACAAGATAAAATATAAGAAAGAAGTGAGAAGGCAGTTCAATTGACTGAAAGTGACAACGCCGTCTTTTCTCTGGCGGAACTGATTCGAGACACCGGCAATCTCCTGGCATTCCATAAGCGCTGCGGCCTGGTTTACCCTCGTTCTCCGGATATTACCACCTTTCTGAAAACACCGCTTCCAAGAATTTCCCATCCTTCCCTTCCAGGTCCTGAACAGACCGGGACAGCCAAAACAGAGACTGCGGCAGCTCCAACCGAAACGAAGACCACAGTCTGCAGTCTCGACAACCTGTCTGCCATGATCGCAGAATGCCGGTCCTGTTCCCCTGGGGAGGGGACTGACAGGATCTCAATGGAGCCTGGAAATAATACCCCGGTAGGACTTATGATCGTCTGCGATCCTCCGCAGGTCGATACTCCGGAGGTGGCACCGATCCAGGGAGAAGCCCGGGATCTCCTCTCCAGGATGCTGACTGCCATCGATTTGACGATGGACGAGGTTCATTTAACCAGTATCATCAAATGCCGCCTTCCCAAGGGAGAACGTTCTCTTGAAAAAAGGGAAAGCTATTGCCTGGACTGGCTTGAGAGAGAAGCAGACCTGGTATCTCCCCGGATTATCCTGACCCTGGGGCCGCTGAGCGCCCGGCTTATCCTGCAAACCGGAAGGCAGTTATTCACCGTGCGGGGCCGACTCCACGACTGGCGAAAAATACCCCTGGTCTCCAGTTACCATCCAGAAATACTGCTTAAACACCAGGAACTCAAAAAAGCTTCCTGGGAGGACCTGAAACTGGTAAAAAAAATACTCAACCGCTGAAAAATCAATACATCGCGTTTTCCCTAACCTCAAGGCCAGACAGATGAATTCCCCTTTTCTTATCAACATTCAGATTTCCTGATTCATGGAAGCCTTTATCGCCAGACAGTCCATCCTGAACCGGGACCTGGAGGTGGCTTACTACGAACTGCTGTTTCGCGACGGCATTGCCGACTTTTTTCGCCATACCGACGCCTGCGACGCTTCCGGCCAGGTAATGGCCAACAGCGTTCTGCTCTTCGATGTCTGTCAACTGACTTCGGGTAAAATGACCTTTATCAATTTTCCCCGGGAACTGCTCCTGGAAGA
>JBEPXR010000190.1:0-5263 GCA_041641775.1 Desulfobia sp.
GATGCCGAAATCCATGGGGGTCAGGGCCCGTGCCAGAAAGACACTGGCTCCCAGGCGGATCATGGTCTGCCACCCTCCGCCGGCCATCTGCCATAAAGCGCCCTGGCCGGCCTTCTGAGTCAGGGATAAACTATGTTTCATATATTCGTATCGGTCTTCGGTGTATTATCGGGCGTCCTGCTTCAAATAAGCAGCGGTCCTTGCTCGAACCCGTTCTCGGGACTGGCTCCGTCACTTTACTGCGGACCTCCGCCCGGGAAAGATACCATCAGGTAATCGTCTAAAAAGAAAATGAAAAAGATTTTGTGTTTACACTCGTCAGGACTGCAGATTGGAATCATCGGAAAGGTCTTTACTCGAAGACCCATACTCCACCGGAAACGACTCTTCGGCAATGTCGGTCAAGGCCTTTAAAACCAGAGCAGATTGATGTTCGGGGTACAGGGGCAGACACAACAGTTTCTCTGCCAGCCCTTCACTTCTTTGGAACTCGCCATGGGGCTCATATCCCATTTCCCGAAATATCCGGGCCAGGGGCCGGTAAGTGGGCTGCACCTCGATCCCTTCATGCAGTAACTTCCTGAACAGCTCGGCGTAAAACAACCGGGGCGCATCATCCCCCTTTATCTGGACGACAAACCTGGGATAGCCGTCCAGGGAACCTTGACCCGGAACGCGGAGAAAAGGTATCCGGCTAAGATGACGGCTGAAGCGCCGGGCCTTGATTACGGCATTCTCGCGTATCGCCGCCATCCCTTGTAACTGGAAGAGCGCCAATTCAGCCTCCAGTGGACTGATACCAACGGGCTGAAATTTTTGTCGGGCCTGGCTGATGCCGCCCGGACCACCCTCTGAACGGCGGAGCCTGTTATGGAGGAAGGGCCTGAAGGAGATTTTGCGCCAGGCGGACTTCAGGTACTTCTTCAAAAGAATCCCCCTGCCATATTCAGGGCAGGGGATATCGTTCATGTGAGTCCTGATCTTTTTATAAAGATTTTCATCCCCTGTCAGGACAGCTCCCCCTCCTGTGGCGTTAAGGGGCTTGAACAGCCCGAAGCTGAAAATCCCCGCATCACCGCCGCAGCCTGCCCAGTCCCGGGTGCCGCGCCGGCCTATGGCCTGGGCGGCATCATCCAGCACCGCCGTTCCATGAGACCGGGCGATGGCCGACAGGGCAGGAATATCCGCCAGTCCCCCGAACAGATGGGGGACGATCAATACCCGGTCACCATGACGTATAACCCGGCTCACACTTTCCGGATCGACCTGAAGATCTTCGCCGACATCTGCAAAAACAGGGACAAGTCCCAACTCGAGGACGGCGTACATGACGCTGGGACAGCAGAAGGCAGGCATGACAATACGTTCGCCGGGCTCGCAGCCCAGACTGAGAAGGATGAGTTTAATTGCTTCACGACCCGAGCTGGTGGCGATGCTGTATCGCACATTGAATGCCCTGCATAAAGCGGACTCGAGCTCCTCGGCATGTTTCTTTCCCGAATGCTCTCTGCGGCTGCCGGTTATATATGACCGGATCAACTTTTTCTGCTGTGTATTCCAGTCCGGTGTGCCCAGAGGTGCCCGCAGCAGGACCCGTCTATCCAAAGCCTTCAGATGGAATGAGGCATCGAGTTGAGCTATATCGAAAGAGGAAGTACCACGAAGCATTGCTTTTCCTGGATTTAGTTATGGAACCGCCCATCAAGCTCGGGCTGACTCTGCCTCTCGCAGTTCATTCTGAACGGCCCTTTTCAGGAAAAGCGGCATAAAAAGCAGCCAGTAGAACTCTTCAATATAGACGGAGGTGATGAACATTGCGGCGCATAAGTAGATTACCAGTGCTATTTTCAAGGCAAAGGCGTGCAGGTGATAGTCGTGATGACGGCCTCCGGGAAGATTCAGCGCTGCCCTGTCTACATTCCTGAGGGTTAAAAAAGCATTGCCTATAAGAAGCATTAAGAGGATGAAGCCCTGAAAGCCCAGCTCGGCCAGGCAGCGCAGATAGGTATTGTGGGTATCCTTGCCCGGTATAGTCGGCTCATATCTGCCCACGAAACGAAAAAACTCTCCCACTCCCACCCCGAGGGGATGATCCTGAAACATTGCCCAGGCCGCACGCCAGGCTGTCAACCGACCTTCCACGGATGTTCCGCTGGTGCTTATGAGCGTATCCTCGCCTTGGATGGTCGACATTCGCCCCCAGAATCCCGGATCGGTCAAAAAGACCGCCCCGAGCCCACCGACTATCATCAGGAACACAATTTTCTTGCGATACTCCTTGAGACGGTTTGAAAAAAACAGGGCGGCGACCATGCCGACGGCCAAACCCAGAAAGGCCCCTCTCGACCTGGTAATAATAAAGGCGTTAAGAATGAAAACCGCTGAAAACAGGCAAACTCCCTTTATCCTTCTGTCTCCCTTAAGAAACAGGACCCCTATGAGAGGCAATAGAAAAGCAAAATGTGCTGCCAGGAAGTTGCCCTCCGCAAAATCAGAGCCGCCAACGCCCACATCGAATCTCCCCCCCCTGAACGACCCCGAACCGAGAAACATCTCATAACCGAGATAAAAACCGGCTATGATCAAGACCCATAGCATCCCCTCGTAGGAACGGAAGCTGGTAATCAGGTGGGAGGCAAGAAAGAGCACGAAAACGAGCTTGCTCATCTTATAGACGTTATAATCTGTTCCTGCACCCTGGCCGACCAGAACCGAAAACCAGATGATGGCCAGAAACAGCAGCAGCAAGACTTCCTGGCGCTCAAGGAAATTTTCGAACTTGAGCTTATAATTGTGCAGAATTACCCCGGCCGTGGTGGCAAGGACGAGGATCAAGCTGTAACGGCTGGCAAAATCAGGGACATAGTTCCCCCACCAGTGGGAAACTGGATTAATGTTGTAGGTTCCCAGATAGGCGTAAATACCCAGCAACGGGTGGTAGAGGACGGCTCCGAAGACCGCGAGGCCAAAAAGGAAAAGATAGAGAAGAGTTTTTAACGGCAGCATTTGATTTTTTTGGAATTGGCAGACAACTCTTCCCGGCGGAGGATTGAAATCAGGAAAATAGATGAAAACGTATCAGACATTAATAGACTCGTTCCTCGATGTCTTGATTCAAGGTGAAAAATTTTCATGGCAGCTTATTCTATTTTGGGCATCATAGAGGAGGGACAAACGGCAAGACCGGCCTTTCTCAAAGCCCCTGGTCCCCCTTTGACCGCAAACGCTTTCGTATAACCGAGATACCGAAACCACTGTACCACCCGGGCACTGTCTTCTTCAGACGGTCACGGGCAGTAGGCCATTACCCACCAGTCTTTGGGAAACTGGGGTCGGACCTTACCCCCGGAGCCGTTCGGAGGAACGAGAGTATATGGGATATATACTGAATTACAGATAGTTTTTTCTATCTCATAGCCGGCGTAAACAAAGATTACATTCTCCCCCCTCTTGACTATTTCAGCTACTTCCTTGGCCTCCATTCTCGGCACATCGGGGTAATTGTCCCACTCCTTATAGTTGGAAACACCCTGGGCCAGCACACCTGCCGGTGCAAAAAAACAACTTATCAACAATAATAAAACGAGCCGCTGCATGCCTGCCTCCTCAAAATTTTCATTTTCTCTTATTTCAGTTGCCTGAATCTATCTCGAATTCATATAGAGAATGATCCTCCAGCCGGATCCCGGCTGAAATCACATCTCTTTTCGGAAACGCACCTTATATTCACGGTGCACCTGGTTTTCCAGGGCATAGTACCATTTCTGGAAGACATTGAGTCCGGTCCCGGTAACAGGGACAATCTCATAACCATACTCTTTCAGCTGTTCTCCCGCTTCGGCCTGGAAAATAGCGATATCCTTTTCCGGCATTTTTTCCTTCCATTTGAAACAGTTCCCCGATTTCACCGAGGCTGTTATATGGGAAAACGAATCAGGGTTCCTCCTCTCCTCATCCTGACTATGGATGAAATTCCAGAGACGGCTGGCCTCTTCATCCGGATTTCGCAGAAAATCCTCATATCTGGTTTCAAGGTATCTGTGCGGCGGCAGCTTGCTTTTCAGGATATTGCCGTTAATGATATGGCGGGCCCAGAAACGGGCTGCGGCATAAGCATTGGTATGCCCCCACCGCATCTTTTCCAGTGAAAGGGCGCAGTCCCGGCCGTCGCGGATAACATGGATCACCCTGCAGTTCGGGAAGAGTTCCTCCAACCAGTCAAGGTGGAGCAGCATCGCCAAATGCTTGTTGCCGACATACTTCTTATCCAGCACATCGGCTGTCGACTTTAATATACCGTAAACCGCTCCGGCAAGAGAGAATTCCGGAGCATTACCCAGAATTCTCTCCTCGGAGATGCTGATTTCCCTCTTCATCATTTTACTGTAATTATTCTCCAGTATGGCGAAATAGGGCTCCTGCAGCATATCACGAACCAGGCGGACGAAATTGTCCTTACTGTTCAGGTCTCCGTAGCGCTGGAGTTTCCGGTAATACTTGGGAATCATCTGCAGCTCGGCGGCAAACCCCACATCCATTTCCTTTCTGACCAGATCGTTCAGGAAGGTTGTGCCTGACCTGGGACAGCCAAGCATGAAAATGATATCTTTACTCACAGCCATTTCTCTTCTCCTGCCATACGTAATCCCCTGTGTATCAGTTCCGTCTGGATCTGGCTACCGTCCAGAGTCTCTTGATATTATCCGGGTTGAGCGGAGAATGGGAATTACGTATCCGCATGTGGTAGTTAAAGGTATCAAAAGTTAAATAACTTGGATAGAGCGCACACTTTCCTTTTCCCGAGAAGAATTTGACCGCCTCGGCGACTATCAGACAGCCCACCAGATTGGTGACGAAATTCAGAGAAGGTGCCGTCGGGTGAACATAACTTTTGTCGAAATCAGCGATTTCCTCTTTATCCATATTTTCGAGGGGCTTGGCTTCCCCGCCGAACTTGAAGCGCTGCCACCAGTTCTCCAGGGGATTTCTGCATTCCGACCTGCTGAAATCAAAGGTCTGGATCCGGCCTCCGGATATCGTGGCATGACCGTTTACCAGGGGAATCCGATGCCTGCGACCGGCCATGTAGAAAAGCCTGCAGGAGGGGTGATCGGCGTTCTGGATCATAATGTCGGCCCCCTTGGCAAAGCGTTCCACATTATCATTATCCACCCGCTCGGCTATAGTCATCTCTATTTCGGCGTAGGGATTGATTTCCTTAATGCGCTCGGCCGCAACTTCCACTTTGGGACGGTCAAGCGTC
>JBEPXR010000191.1:0-5194 GCA_041641775.1 Desulfobia sp.
AGGGACAGTCTTTCTGGTTGCAGTTCATCAATTCATAGCAGGAAGGTAACCCGGTATTTGAAAAACGGACACTGAAATCTTTGTTTTCCGTTGCCTGCAGAATAAGTCCGGAAATTTCTTCAAAGGTTTGCTCCAGATCAAGCCTGTGTTTTTTGAATTTTTTCGAAAGAAATTCAGGCTGGGGGATATTCCGGGAAGGCGATTGTTCCCAACCGGTTTTTTTCCTGATCTTCTGATGGAGGAGACGGCTGCCTTCTCCGATTTTATGTGTCCGTAATATGGCAAGTCCTTCGAGATCGGATATATATCTTTTCTTCTCCATGGTCATTTTTTTACGAAGCAGAGCATGTCTGACGTTTACGAGTACTTCATTTCGATGGAAGGGTTTTATTATATAGCCATATGCTCCCTGTTCGAGGGCCCGGCATCCTTCAAGGCGTTCGTTTATCTCAGTGGTCATGATGACGGCAAGATCGCTGTCAATGGCAAGCGCTTTGCATAAAATTTCGATCCCTTCCAGGTCAGGCATGCTGTTGTCGAGGATAACTGCTGCAAGATTCTCCTGTCCGATTAATTCGAGGGCGGACTCGCCGCTGCCGACTCCTTTTGTCCGGTAATGGGCCTCTTTGAGATACTGGTCCAAGATCTGACGTTCCCGCAGGTCCCCAGTGACTATCAGGATCTTTTCTTTCTCGGTCATCACAGGTCCTTTGTAAAGAAATCGAGTAGAATTGAATTAAATCCTATTGTGGCAGTATACATATTAATCAAATCTTTACAAGACCGGAATCGGCAGTCCGGGTGATTGGAGCCGGGAGTCATCTCACCCATAGCCTGGTCATATCACGAGCAGTTCTGGTTAAATGACCAATATTTGTATCTGGTCCTGTTGATTCGGAACGCAGGTCAGCATACGTTTTTGCTTTATGTGTTTGTTATTGGAGGAGATACCGGGACAGCTAAGAGTTAGGAATGCCTAACTCTTAGCTGTCCCGGTATCTTCCCCCTCGGAAAAATCAACTCCTTTTAAGATAATAGCCCTCCCGTTGGCATGATAAGTGCTAATTGAAAGAGGGGAAAAAGGGAGCTATATTTTTTTGCCACACAAGTTAGGCAATCCTTACTTTATAAGGTGTGTCTAAAGAACTTATTTTCAGGAGGGTGAACAATGAAGCAACATAAGCAGAGGGTTATGGAGCGAAAAAAAGGATGTGCATGTCAGGGATCATGTGAAAGCCGAAGCCAAAGGAAAGGCGCGCAGGTCATAGCCCTGCGGCAGATGCAGAAAGGCCAGACCGGTACTATTAAAACTGTCCAGGCAAGGGGGGAGCTGGGACAGCGTATCCGGGAAATAGGTCTTATTCCCGGCACCCATATATCTGTAGAGAAAAGAGCTCCGCTATATGACCCGGTGGCTTTAAGGGTTATGGGCTTCATTATTACTCTCCGGAACAATGAAGCCGATAGCATTGAAGTTCAGTTAGATTAATCAGAGATACGAGAGGACTTAATCATGAAACCGAGACAAGAATCATCCGCCTCCCTGAAAATGGATCATTCTGTTTCCCAGGAGCCCAGAGGGTCCTCAATCCTTAATCTGGTGAGGCCGGAGCAGGCAAAGGTCAAAATTGCCCTGGCCGGCAATCCTAATTCGGGAAAGAGTACCTTGTTTAATGCGCTTACCGGCGCAAGACAACAGGTCGGCAATTACCCGGGGGTAACAGTAGAAAAGAAGGAAGGAGTTTGCCAGCATGAAGAAGATAAGATCCACATTGTCGATCTCCCCGGCACCTACTCCCTGACTGCCAACTCATTGGAGGAGATGGTGGCAAGGAATTTTCTGGTCCAGGAAAAACCTGGAGTAGTGGTGGATATCGTAGATGCTTCAAATCTGAAAAGGCATCTTTATCTTACCTGTCAGTTGCTGGAAATGGGTATCCCTGTAGTTCTCGCTCTGAACATGATAGATGTGGCCAGAGACAGGGGGGTGGAAGTCAACGCTGACAGACTTTCGGAATTGATGGGCATACCTGTTGTTCCAGTGATTGCCAGAACTGGTGAAGGAAAACAGGATCTGGTTCGCCAGATACTGGAAACAGCAAAAAATGGAAATAAATGGCAGAGCAGAAGTATTTCCTACGGTGACGATATTGATAATGCCCTGCTCATTATGACCGAGAAAATAGAAGCCGTCGGTTTCATGACTGGTGCCTATCCGCCGCGCTGGGTAGCTTTGAAGTATGTGGAGAATGACAGGCAGATCGTGGAACAGGGGCGTGAGATCGACACTTCATTGTCTGATGAACTTGAAAAGATGGCTGCTAAATTAAGCAGACACCTCAGGGAAACCGAGGATGTCTGCCCCGAGGCCATTATCGTCGATCATCGCTACGGGTATATACGATCCTTGCTCCGGCAGGAAGTGATCAGCCAACGATATGAGGCCGACCGGCTTTTTCTCTCTGATAAGATTGATAAGGTGCTGACCAATCGTCTGTTTGGACCTCTGATCATGCTGGCCATTCTGTTCGGTCTCTATCAGTTTACTTTTACTTACAGCGAACAGCCTGTTGCCTGGTTGGAGAGTTTTTTCGGTTTTCTGGGGATCATGGCTGAAAATCACCTGCCGGACGGCCTCCTTAAGTCTCTGGTTATTTCCGGGATAATAGACGGTGTCGGTGGTGTTCTCGGTTTTGTCCCCCTTATCATGTTCATGTTTTTCGGAATAGCCGTACTTGAAGATACCGGTTACCTGGCCAGGGTTGCTTTTATGCTGGACCGGGTCTTCCGGATTTTCGGATTGCACGGCAATTCTGTTATGGGATATATCGTCTCCGGCGGTATAGCTGGAGGATGCGCTGTGCCGGGAGTTATGGCCACCCGGACTCTGAAGTCTTCCAAAGAGCGAATGGCCACTCTGCTGACCGTTCCCTTCATGAACTGCGGAGCCAAGCTGCCTGTCCTGGCCCTGCTGATCGGCACTTTCTTCGCAACCCAGAAGGCGTGGTTCATGTTCTCTCTCACACTGCTGGCCTGGTTCGTCTCTCTTCTGGTCGCCAAACTGCTGCGCTCAACAATACTCAAGGGCGAGGCCACACCGTTTGTCATGGAGCTGCCTCCCTACCGACTCCCCACTTTGAAGGGACTGGCAATCCATACCTGGGAACGGACCTGGCAGTACATTAAAAAGGCCGGAACCGTGATTCTCGGCATTTCGATTCTGCTCTGGGCCCTGATGACTTTCCCCGGCCTTCCTGAATCGGAAAAGGCCCGGTTCGCCGCTGAACGCGAGGCAATTATAACCGGTTATTCCTCTCAGGCAGTTGCCGAGTATCAGAACGGGGAGGGTGGATTGAGCCCTGAAGCCCAAAACCTGAAAAGTGAAATAAGTGCGCTGGAAGGCATGCAGGCTCAGGAAGTTCTGCGCAATTCCATCGCCGGACGGATAGGCACTGCCCTGGCCGACATTACCTGGCTGGCAGGTTTCGACTGGCGGACCAATATCGCCCTGGTAGGTGGCTTCGCCGCCAAAGAGGTGGTGGTTTCCACCCTGGGCACCGCTTACTCGTTAGGTGAGGTAGACCCGGAAGGAGGGCAGTCACTGTCCAACAGGCTTGCCGCCAGTCCAAACTGGAATCCGGTCAAGGCCTTTGCGCTGATGATATTCGTCATGTTCTACGCCCCGTGTTTCGTGACGGTGGTCTGCATGGTGAAGGAATGCGGTTCCTGGAAGTGGGGATTGTTTTCCATGGGCTTTAATACTGTCTTTGCTTTCGCCCTGGCAGTGGCGGTGTATCAGATAGGTACTCTGATAGTGCCGGGATAACGATGGCAAGCGCGTTCAGCAGCGCCTCATTTCAGGAGGGATGGATTCACTGTTATGTATGCCTGTCTGGGGATCAAAGCGGGCGTGCAATCCCTTGATGAGGCTAAGGTGCTGCTAACTCTTACAGTGGATGGTGCTATTGTTTTAATGACTTGTAGTTAGAGACGCAAACTGCAGAAACAGAACAAGAGGTGGAAAATGGCTAAGAGTAGCAAAGGTTTTTTAGTATCAGGGATGTTTATGGGTTCTCTGTTGCTGCATCCTCTCGGAGTTCAAGCACTGGCAGGGGGAGATGGAGATCTGGAGAAACAGGTCAGAGACCTTGTCAAACAGAACCGGAACCTGCAGAACAGGCTTCAGGAAGTGGAAGAAAAACTCGTTGAAATGAAAAAAGGAAAGAATGCAAATACCGGGATGACGGAAACGAAAGGTGAAATAGCAGGGACCGGTTTTTTTTCAGAGTTGGAAAGCCGGATAAGCTTCAGCGGCTTGGTGGAGTTCGGCGGAGCCTGGCAGGAAGTTGAAGAAAAATCGGGAGAACAGGATGACGAGAGTGATCTTTCCATGACAACGGTGGAACTGGCCATCGGAGCGGAGGTCAACCCCTGGGTCAATCTGGAGACCGTTCTCCTCTATGAAGATGCCATGTTTGATCCGGGCGAATCAAGCCTCGACGTGGATGTTGCAGCCGTAACCCTGGGCAATACAGAGGAATTTCCTTTATATCTCACGGTTGGTAAGATGTATGTCCCTTTCGGCGCCCTCTTGACCCATTTACCGGATGATCCCTTGATTGACTCTCCCACGGCTCTGGCAATGGGAGAGGCCAGTGAGAAGGCGGTATTGCTGGGCCTGGACTACAAGGGGTTCATTGTTTCCGGCTACGCCTTCAACGGCGATGTGGAAGAAGAAGGGGATGATAACCACATAGACGGTTACGGCTTCGATATCAACTATTCGGCCAGTTTTCCGATCTCCAGGATGGAAAGAATAACCAGGGGAGAAAAATATCCCCATGGAATAACCAGGAATATGGATCTCCTTGTCGGGGCCTCCTATATCTCCAACATCACAGAGTCGGACGGCCTGACTGAAGCAATAGCCGAAGAGATAAAAGAGTATGTCCCCGGTTGTGCCGCCTATCTTCATACCGGCTATCGCGGATTTTTTCTGGATGCGGAGTACATGACCGCGGCAGATGAGTACGAGCCGGCTGAACTTATTTCGGAAGGCCGGGGAGCCCAACCTGCGGTCTGGAATTTTGAAACGGGATTTAATTACGATTGGGGCAGGAATCTGGAGGTTGTCTTCAAATATGCCGGCTCTGATGAAGCCGAAGGATTGGGCTTTCCTGAAAAAAGGTACGGT
>JBEPXR010000192.1:0-5169 GCA_041641775.1 Desulfobia sp.
GGCCTCCACGGCGACAACCCTGCCAGTGTCCAGCTCTATCTGGGGCTGATACCAGACAATCAACTCATCACGTTCGATAGCGACCTTGAGGGCCTCGGCCATCTGCATGCGCCGACCAGCCTGCTCCCCCATTTCCGGTCTGAAATACTGGACCCGGCCAACCCCCTGCTCCTGGGCCCTGTGCAGAGCGGTAGCCGCCCTGCTGAGCAGTTCGTTCATGTCACTGGAATCTTCGGGTGCCAGGGCGATGCCGATGCTCGCTTCCAGGCGGAAAGTATGACCGGCAACGGTCAGCGGTTTGTGCAGGAAATCCATGATCTGCTGGACCACCATATCGGTATCTTCGCTGAGGGCCAGATCCTCCAGGAGAACCCAGAATTCGTCTCCTCCCGGACGGGCAATGGTATCCCCTTCCCTGAGCGCACCCTGCAGACGGCTGCCCACCTCCCTCAATACCTCGTCCCCGGCCTCGGGACCCAGGGTGTCATTTAAAGCGCCGAAACCTTCCAGATCGAGGAAGACCACGGCTACGTGGCGCTGCCGGCGTTCCAGCCTGAGCAGGGCATGCTCCAGTCGTTCGCTGAACAGGGTGCGGTTAGGGAGTTGAGTCAGCGAATCGTGGTAGGTGAGGAACATAAGCTCCTGCTCGGTCTTGTGGATTTGAGCGATGTCGGCGAAGACCGCCACGTAGTTGGTCAGGATGCCGGCCTCATCACGGACCTCGCTTATGGTGAGATACTCGGGGTAAATCTCGCCGTTTTTGCGCCGGTTCCAGATCTCCCCCTGCCATAATCCCTTGTTCCTCAGAGAGTTCCACATATTCCGATAAAATGCCGCATCCTGCCGACCGGAATTGAGCAGAGCCGGAGTCTTCCCCAGTGCCTCACTCTCCTCGTAACCGGTAATGCGGGTAAACGCCTGATTCACGGCAAGAATGCGATTCTCAGGATCGGTGATGAAGATGCCTTCGGCACTGTACCTGAAAACGGCGGCATAAAGGCGTAATTCGCTGAGGCTGCGGGCTCGGTCATCCCTGAGGCGCAGAGACTGCACCCCATAGGCTATGTTGCCGGCCAAATCGGTGAGCAGGGACTGCTCCTCCCGGTCAAAACCGCCTTTCTCAGCAGTATAGACATTCAAGGCCCCAAAAACGTTTTCGCCGATGCGCAGGGGAGCGGAAATCGATGAATAGAGCCCCCATTCTCCGGCCGACTCCCGCCAGGAATCGAATCCGGCCGCCCGGAGGTCATTGACCTCCTGAATCTCGCCATGGCTGATGGCCTTTCCCGCCGGTCCCTGTCCGGGATCGTTCTCAGCCCAGGTGTCACGGATCTTTTCCAGGTAGCCGGAACTTTTGCCCGCCCAGGCCGAAGGGATAACCGAACATTTCGAATCGCTCCCCGCCAGGCCTATCCAGACCAGGGGATAGCCCTGATCCTCGGTTAGAGCCCGGCAGACATCCTGAAACAGGCTGGACTCCTCTCCGGCGTGAATCAGAACAGAATTGGCCCTGTTCAAGGCCTTCAGGTAGCGGGTCGCCCGCCGGCTGGCCAACTCCGCCTGCTTGCGTTCACTGATATCCTGAACCGTACCGATTCTAAGGACCCGCCCCTGGTTGTCCCATTCGAGGTAAGCTACTTCATGAACCCAGCGCACCTTCCCGTCAGGCCGGACAATACGGTGTTCGACATCGCAGACCCCGGTTTCCTCGGACTTGAGCATGCATTTTTCAACAACGGTCCTGTCCTCCGGATGCACGGTGCTGAAGAAGCTGTCGACAGTGGGTGTGAAGTCCGCCGGATTCTGCCCGAATATCTCGTAGATGCCATTGGACCACCAGAGCTCCCCGGTCTGAGGACAGGAGATCCAGTGTCCGAGACGGGCAAGCCGCTGCGCCTCTTCAAGGCGGCAGTTGCTGACCTCGAGCTCCTCCTCCATTTGCTTGCGCTCGGTGATATCCGTGGCAATTTCCAGCCGGGCCATTTTCCCGAACTCCCAGGGTATAGCCCAGTCATTGATATTGTACCACCTGCCGTTAATAGTATGCCGGCACTCCCGGTCATAGAGTTCGGCGGGCCTGTTGCCGGCATCGGCAGCCTTGTCATCGCTGCAGAATTTGCAGGCCGTCCGGGAACTGTCCGGGAAGACCTCCCAGCAGACTTTCCCTTCCACCTCCCCGAAGATATCCCTGGTGTACCTGTTTACATAGAGGATTTCACAGGACTCCATGTCCGCCACGTAAATAAGGGCGTCTATATTGTCCAATATGGTTTTTAATCTCTCCTGGTGTTCCATCGTTACCTCTGCCGTCCCTTGCTGCGGCAACCGAAAATAGTCCCATCTTTGACCTGACGGGCATGGATAACCGAAAATTCTGTTCTTCCATTGCTGCTCCGGTACTCGAAAAAACTGTACCTCCGAATCCCTTCGAAACCCTTCTGTTTTTATCAGGAGCAGTCTTTAAAGTCAATAATCCAGTAGAGGAAGGCAGCGGTCAAGAGGATGATAAAGGAGCTGCCATCAGGATTGGCAAGTTATAGCATACCGATAATGAGTTCAGACATGGTTTCGGAGCTTGAGTTCCAGGGGGTGGGGGTGGAGGTAGTACTGCCCCTTCAGATAATCCACACCGTGTTTCGCTATATAGTGGTTGAACATGGTAACAGGAACGATCAAGGGAATGTTGCCCTGCCGGTACTGCTCCAGCAACTCCAGGACCTCCTGTTTTTCGGCCCCGTTCAGATCATTCTTGAAATATCCCAGCATGTGGTGCAGGACATTGACGTTTTTCTTTGAGGTGGCCTTGAGCTTCAGAGCGGTCATCAAAAGCCTCTCATATTCGCTGAACACCTGATCCAGGGGCTGATTCTTGGCAGCCGCCACCAGCCTTCCCATTTCACGGTAATGCTGCTGGCTATGGGCCATGATCAACAGTTTGTGGGTACTGTGAAAGTCAACCAGACCTCCCCTGCTCTTTCTTGTAGAACAGAGATCGCGCCAACGTTTCTGGGCGAAGATCCGCTCGACGAAATTCTCCCTGAGGCCGATATCATGCAGCCTGCCGTCATCCTCAACCGGCAGAAGGGGAAAACGGCGCATAAATTCCCGGGCAAAGAGGCCGACTCCCGTATGTCTGACCTTGCCGTCCGGGCATACCACCCCTATTCTTTCCATACCGCTGCTGGGTGACCTGCTCTTGAAAATAAAGCCGTCCAGATCCTCTCCGCTGAGCTCTTCGAGCCTGTCCCGGGCCCAGAAGAGCATTTTTTCGGTACAATCTATTCGGGATTTTGAAGTTATCAGACGGGGTTTCTCCGGATTTCCTTCCAGATGCATGGTCTCCCGGGGGATGCCGAGTCCGCATTCCACTTCGGGACAAACCGGGACGAAATCAACAAACCTGCCCAGGGTCTCGGTGAGGAAACGGTCCTGTTTGTGCCCACCGTTGTACCTCACCCTGTTTCCCAGCAAACAGGAACTGATTCCAAGGCGTATTTTCTCCATTCCCGCTCCTGAGATTTTTACCGTCCCTTACCCTCTCCCTGTTCTATTATACAACATCCCCGATAAGAAAAGCTCTTCCAAAACAGCTTGACCTCTCATCCTTCAATTTCCTCCAGAATCTCCCAGCGCCGATACGCCTCTTCCAACTCCTTCTCGAGGTCGGCCAAGCGCCTCTGAAAACCGCTGATCCTGGAAACCTCCTGCTGGTACACTTCAGGGTCGGCAAGGGCTGAATAGAGGTCCTCCTGCTCGGATTCCAGTCTTTCAATCTTCGCCGGCAGGTCCTCCAGCTCCTTCTTTTCCTTGAAGGAGAGCTTGCGGGGCCTGGATTTCACCGGTTTCACCTTTCTGTCCCTGACCGGTACAGCCTGTTCGGAAGCGGATTGTGCCTGCTTTCGCTGTTGCAGCCAATCACTGTATCCCCCGGCATATTCCAGGAAGCGGCTGTCTCCCTCATAAGCCAGGGTACTGGTGACCACGTTGTCCAGAAAGGCCCGGTCGTGGCTGACCAGCAGGATAGTTCCCTGGTAGTTGACCAGGAGCTCTTCCAGGAGTTCCAGGGTTTCGATGTCAAGATCGTTGGTGGGCTCATCCAGAACCAGGAGGTTAGCCGGCCGGGTAAAAAGTTTGGCCAGAAGCAGCCGGTTTTTTTCTCCTCCAGAAAGCATGGTTACCGGGGAACGGGCCCGGTCCGGGGTAAAAAGGAAATCTTTAAGGTACCCGATAATATGCCTGCTGCGGCCGTTGACCGTAACCGTATCCTTTCCCTCCCCCACGTTTTCCGCCACGGTCGCATCTTCATCCAATTGAGCTCTCAGCTGATCAAAGTAGGCAACCTGCAGATTGGTGCCCAGTCTGATCCAGCCTTCTTCCGGCTCGAGATCACCGAGCAGCAGCTTCAGCAGGGTGGTCTTGCCGCAGCCATTGGGGCCGATCAATCCGACCTTGTCCCCCCGCAGGATAGTGGTGGAGAAATCGGCAATCACCTGCTCGGCCCCGTAGCTGTAAGAGACCTTTTTGGCCCGGACCACCAGTCTGCCTGACCTCTCCGCTTCCTGAAGCTCCATTTTTGCGCTGCCGCCCAACTCCCGCCGGGCCTGCCGCTCCTCGCGGAGAGAGAGCAGGGCCCTGACCCTTCCCTGATTGCGGGTTCGCCTGGCCTTGATCCCCTGCCTGATCCAGGCCTCCTCCCGGGAGAGCTTCTTGTCGAACTTCTCCTGGTGATCTGCCTCCACGGCCAGCCATTCTTCCTTTTTTCGGAGATACGTCTGCATGTCGCCGGGCCAGCTGGTCAGCACCCCTCTGTCCAGATCAAGAATGCGGGTAGCCAGACCTGCAGCCAGCATCCGGTCATGGGTTATGAAAACCAGGGTGCAGTTGATTCCCTTGAGAAAGTCCTCGAGCCAGGTGATGGAATCGATATCAAGATGGTTGGTCGGCTCATCCAGCAGAAGAAGATCGGGAGAGGACACCAGGGCCCGGGCCAGCATGGTCCGCCGTTTCATTCCTCCGGAAAGGTCGGCGAACACCGCTTCGGGGGCAAGCTTCAGCTTGGAGAGAGCCAGGTCCACCTGCTGCTGAACATCCCAGCCGCCCGCCGCCTCGATTTCAGCCTGAACATCACTGAGTTCGGTGAGCAGAGCGGGGCTGGAATCAGTGGCAAGG
>JBEPXR010000193.1:0-5140 GCA_041641775.1 Desulfobia sp.
TTCGAGCAAGTGGTCTCCTTTCTGGACAGCGCCAGGGAGAATCTTCTCAAAAACGTCCAGACCTTCAAACAGATCAAGCAGATGGAGGAAGCCTCGCAGGAGAAGAAGATGGCCATGACCATGATGTCCGGCGGCCAGCAACCCACTTTCGATGAATACAGGGGAAATCTGCTGGTCGACAACGGCAAAACCGAAGGAGCTCCTGTGGTTTACGAAAAAAATCCCATCGGCCCCAACCTGATCGGCCGCATCGAGCACCAGGGCCAGTTCGGCACCCTGGTCACCAACTTCAAGATGATTAAAAACGGTTCCCTGCACCGGGCCAACGGCGGCTATCTGATAGTCGATGCCTTCGATCTGCTGACCAAGCCTCTGGCCTGGCAGGTCATGAAGCGCTCACTCAAGAACGAGGAGGTCGTCACCGAAAGCATGGGAGAGGTATACGGGATGATGACCACCCGGACCCTGGAACCTGAACCGATTCCACTGAACATCAAAGTTGTGCTGATCGGTGATCCGATGCTCTATTACATGCTCTACCACTACGATTTCGATTTTCAGGAACTTTTCAAGGTCAAGGCTGATTTTGACACCAGGATGGACTGGGACGGAAATACCCCGCAAAACATTGCCCGGTTTATCAGTACAGTGTGCCGGGAAGAGGATCTGAATCATTTCACTCCCGGCGGGGTGGCAAAAATCGTCGAGTACAGTGCCCGTCAGGCCTCCCACCAGCAGAAGCTTTCCACCAAATTCGGGGATATCGTGGATCTGGTCCGCCAGGCCAGCTACTGGGCCGGCAAAAACGGCAACGGTTATGTAGAGGCCGGGGATGTCAACAAGGCGATAGATGAGAAAATCTATCGCTCCAACCGCATTGAAGAGCGTCTGCGGGAAATGATCGCCGAAGAAACGCTGCTCATAGATACCCAGGGAGAAGTGGCCGGCCAGGTCAACGGCCTTTCCGTCCTGCCGCTGGGTGACTATATGTTCGGCAAACCTTCCCGCATCACCGCCCGGGTCAGCGTGGGCAGCAAGGGCGTGGTCAACATCGACCGGGAAGCCAAACTCTCCGGCCCCATCCACAACAAGGGGAGCATGATTCTTTCCGGATATCTGGGGCAGAAATACGCCACCGAGGTACCCATGGCTATTTCAGCGAGTATAGCCTTTGAACAGCTGTATGAAGGAATCGAAGGTGACAGCGCCTCTTCCGCCGAGCTCTACGCTCTTCTGTCGAGCCTGTCGGGATATCCGCTGCGCCAGGACCTGGCGGTTACCGGCTCGGTCAACCAGCATGGAGAGATACAGGCTATCGGCGGCGTGAATGAGAAAATCGAGGGATTCTTCAGGGTCTGTAAGCTGGTGGGAATGACCGGTGAACAGGGAGTCGTCATACCCCGGAGCAATATGAAACATCTGATGCTTGATGAAGACGTTGTCGAGGCTGTTAATGACGGGCAGTTCCACATCTACTCGGTATCCACCATCGAAGAAGGCATCGAGCTTCTCACCGGAGTCGAGGCCGGGGAATGCGGGGAAGATCAGACCTATCCTGAAAACACCGTTAATCGGGCGGTCCAGGAAAGAATTAATACACTGGCTGCCAGGGTAAAGGATTTTGGCGGTGGCTCCGGCCATTCCGACGATGATAATGAATAAAAACCAGCTTTTCTTTTTAGGATGGCGACCTTCGAGGGGCGAACGTATGCCCTCAGAAGGTCATGCCCGCGGTAAGGCCCAGGGTCCAGTCAGGAGCGGCATCACTGAAACCTGCGGCGCCGAGAAATGCCACATTCCAGTTCCTGTGCACCAGCCAGTCAATTTCAAGCGATACTTCCTGAAAATCATCAGCCAGATCCGTTGCCTCGCTGCGGTAATTGTAGGCGGCGGTTACGTTCACTTTCCTGTTAAAGGAATAAATGGTGCCAACTGAAGTGTTCCAGGTATTATTGTAATCGATATCATCCGGATCGCCGGTCAAAATGTAGCCGACCCCGAGAAAAGGAGTGAAATACCCCACTGGCTGCTTGAATTCGACCTGAAAGCCCACATCGGTCTCACCTGTGCCAAGACCTTCATCCTCATCCGCACTGGGAAGCTTGACCAAGGCCCTGGCTTCCATCAGCAGTCTGTTCGGGTAAAAGGGATAAAAGCCATATCCGGCCTCAAGGACGATGTCGCCCAGGCCAGACTCCGTCGTCTCGGAGATGGATGATTCCGTGACCGAAGCTGAGGCCAGAGCTGCCCTGTTGCCTGACCCCTCCCTCTCCCGCCGGCCATTCCCCCTTCCGTCCCCATTGTCCTGACCGGGACCGTTGTTGTCGGGCATGCCGTTACCGGGTGTGCCCCGCATACCCTCTTCCATGGTCTGGCTGATCTGCAGGGGACCGCTAACCCCCAGGGTCACGATACCAAAGCCACTTATCCGGACATAGGGAATGGTCACTCTGCCGAACCAGGGACCACGGAAGTAATCGAGAACGACGGCTCCAGAATCTATCGTCGTGTCACGGTCGAGACCATACGATCCGGAGGAATGCACATACTGCGCGGAAAGGCGGAACAGTCCCTGCTTTTTTTCACCGGCCGCCGCCAGGGTGGTTGTGGACAGGGAGAGACAACAGAGCAGAAGCATGCAGGCAGCATTGCATAATGTGGAATTCATATTCGCTACGGAAATGGATTAATAATTGGGGTCCGTAGTAGAAATACACCATTTCAGGGCACTTTGAAAATTATAATTTATTTTTCGGGGTTGTTCCATTCCCTGAAGATGTCGGCATCCTGCCGCTGCCGGATCTGCCCTTTGCCGGAGGCAATGCTCTTGTGCAGAAAAGGAATACCCGGTCTATCGGTATTTTCTGCTGTCTGGTGGTAGGCACCCCGCGCCGAAGCGCGGAGTGCGGAAGAGGAGTGATGGTAAATAAGAGTTAAAAAACCGTACTGCCTGCTACTGTTCGTCTCCGCTTACCGGATCAGGATCTTCAACGTAATTATCGCAGAGTCCGTCACCGTTTACGTCAATAAAATTGCTGCCCATGCCAAGCGCCCAATACATGGGGCGGGTCTGAATCACATCGGCAATGGTGTCGTTGTTGCTGTCCGCCCAAGGACCGATACCAAGTTCCTCGAAATAGACGGTATCCTGGGCGTGGTCGGAGATACCGTCACCATTTTCATCTATCCACTGCCTGCCGGTTCGCTCTTCAAAAAGCTCCTGGTTGACGAAGATCTCCCGTGCCGTATTGACCTCCGCTTCGGGATAATACTGGGGTCCCAGCCTCCGGCGGAAATTATCAGTGGCGTTCGAATCCCAGGGTCTGTCCTCATAATTATCACAGAGGCCGTCTCCGTCCACATCCACGTAATTGTTCATTTCCATCCAGCGATACGCTTGCCTGGTCTGGAAGTGATCACTGATGCCGTCATGATTGCTGTCCCTCCACTGAAAGCGCAGTTCATTTCTGTGCTGTTCGGTATTCTGGACATAATCATTGACTCCGTCACCGTTGTCATCCACCCACCGCAGTCCGGTCCGCTCCTCGAAGCGTTCCGGCGAGGTAAAAATATCGCCTTCCGTATCTACGGTAAAGGATGGGTACAGCCTCGATCTTCCCCGCAAACTCTGGTCACTGTTGCCTCCATCGCCATGATTCCATTCATAGCTCTGACCGCTTCCATTCCCCTGCGGGGGACCTGCTCCCGCTCTCATTCCCTGGGCCCAGGCCTGGCCGCACACTATACCGGTAATGATGATGAACGTTGCGACTTCATACGATTTTCTGATTTTCATGGCAACCTCCTGTTCATGGTTTGCTGTTTTTATGGCGAAGCTCCAACCTGATTCAGGCAGAGCAGCGCCCGATTTACCTTGTGTGAAAATTTCCCACTATTTAATTATACTTTATGTGAGATTTTTTCCCACGTCAATGTTTTTTTATGGTATAGTAAAAAAAATACTAACGATGCCTGAGGATCCTGATGTGACATCACCCAATGAAAATGAACGGACAACAGCCATGGTTTCCGCGGTGCGCCGTCTTCTGAAACCGCTGGTCCGTCTGCTCATCGCACATAACATCACCCTGCCCTCGCTCACCGAACTCCTGAAGGAAGTCTACGTGGAAGTGGCGGAAAAACGCTTCCCCATTCCGGGCAAGAGGCAGACCGACAGCCGGATCCATTTGTTGACCGGAGTCCACAGAAAGGACGTAAAAAAATTAAGGACCGAGAGAGACAGGAAGCCCGAACAGTCGGCCAGGAGCAGCTCCCTTGGAGCCCTGCTCGTTTCCCGCTGGACCGGCGATCCGCGCTATCTCAATGACCAGGGTCACCCTCTCCGCCTGCCGAAAAACGGAGAGGTATCCTTTACCAGTCTGGTCGAGGAAATCAGCACCAATATCAGACCCAGAGCTGTCCTGGACGAGTGGTTGCGGCTCGGGGTTGTCGAGGTGGACCCGGAAGGCATGGTGCACCTGAATACCGAGGCCTTCGTTCCTGAAAAAGGTTTTGAGGAAAAATGCTTCTTTCTTGGAGAGAATGTCCGCGGCCATCTGGAGGCCTGCGTAAACAACCTGCAACAGGAAGGGCCGTCCGAACCTGAGAGAAACGTCTACTATGACGGTCTTTCCAGGGAATCGGTGAACGAACTGCGCAGAATGGCTGAAAAGGAAGGGATGCATGTCCTCCAGCAAATAAATCGTCGTGCTTTCGAGCTGCAGCAGGAAGACAAAACCAATTCGGAAGCCCTGTATCAGATGCGGTTCGGTCTATACTGGCACCAGGAAAAAGAGGAGGAGGAGGGAGAATGATATTTCGTCATATCATCCTGCTGGGCAGCTTTCTTACCCTTCTTCTGAGCTGTGGTGTACCGGCCGACTACTCAGGCCGCGCTTCAGGAACCGGGATCGGTGGGACCGGTGCGCTGGCAGAGGGAACGGGTATCGGCGGTACCGGCATCCTGGCACAGGGTACGGGCATTGGCGGAACCGGCTTCCTCACGGGTCAGGACGGAGACAGGCTTGGCATCATCGGCCGGATCACCGGGTTTGGCAGCATCTGGGTCAACGGCCTTGAGGTGGAATATGATCCGGACATTCCAGTTGAAAGATACGGTAGCGAAATTGACGTTTCCGGA
>JBEPXR010000194.1:0-5137 GCA_041641775.1 Desulfobia sp.
GAAGGCCCCGTACCGAGAGATCGAGCAGAGGGACAAAGGCGTTCATCAGCAGGACGGCGAACATCATTCCCTCCGGAAAGTTCGAATAAAACCGCAGAATCATGGTCAAACTGCCGATGGCAAGACCGTATATCCACTGCCCGGCGGGGGTCTTGGCCCCCGAGACCGGGTCAGTCACCACGAAAAGCGTCCCGAAGAGAAAAGAACCGGAAAGAAGCAGGGCCGCCGGTGAGGCGGCAGCGCCGACCCCACCTGCGCGGAAAATAAAAACGGTGATGAGGGCCCCGGTGAGACAGGAGGCGGCAAGCCGCCACGGAGCGATCTTTTTATAGAGGAGATAGGCCCCGCCCAGAAGCACCAGCAGGGCTGAGGTCTCGCCCAAGGAACCGGCCATGTTTCCAATGATAAGGTGGTCCAGGGGCGGGATGTCACCACCTTCTTTCAGCCTGATCAGGGCTGTGGCCCCAGTCATCGCATCCGCTGCGGGCATCCATGCCGCCAATCCCCTGAATCCTCCATCCACCGGTTCAACCCACCGGTTATTCATGGCCACCGGAAAACTGATATAAATGAAACAGCGGCCTACCATGGCGGGGTTGAAGACATTCCTGCCAGAGCCGCCGAATACCATCTTGCCGAAAGCAACCGCGGTCACAATACCGACAACGGCCATCCAATAAGGGAGAGTCGGGGGCAGGGACAGGGAAAAGATCAGACAGGTAACCAGAACGGCGGATGAAACCGGCTTGCCCTGTCTGAAGGTAAAAAGGGCCTCGGTCACCAAACCACAGAGGCAGACCAGAAGGGTCAGGGCAAAGGCCCGCCAGCCGAAGAAATAGATGGAGGCCATAAGAAGCGGCAGCAGAGCGTAGCAGACCCTGATCATGGGGGTCTGCTTGAAAAACCGCTTCCGGGGAATATTCAGATGCAGCACCGTTTCCTCTTTGCGTCCAGGTTGGCTAGCTCACAGACCGTCTGAGGCAGAAAGTACAAAAACCGGAATACCGCCCACATACGGCTAAGAAGAAAGGGAAAATCACGCAGGTGGGAATGCAGGAAAACAGTCGCCGGTCTTTTTCATAGTAGCCGTGAAATTATTTGGCTGTCAAGCTCAGTTTGTGAAGAGGGGCCCCCGACAGATCCCCAGGAATCGGAAAGACATGGGAGAACCATACCGAGGATATTACCGGGTTACCGGCAGGTGGCGGCATGGAGAAGAGAATTCCTGATCTCGGCAATCAGATCTTTCTCACGGAGCTTGTCTCTATTTTCATCCTGAACATAAAAGACATCCACCAGCTGATCTCCGCTCGTTCCTATCTTGGCCCGGGAGATATTGAGTCCGAAGTCGGAAAGGGTCCTGGTGATGTCATAGAGCAGACCGAAGCGGTTATCGGCATAGATTTCAATGATTGTAAAGCGTTCCGATCCCTGGTTGTCAATTTTTACCTGCGCCCGACTTCGTTTCTGAACAGGCAGATTCACTGTACGTCTGTCCGCAAAACGCTGGCTCAGGCGGTACTCCAATCCAAGCCTGTTCCGGACGGCGAGATGAAGCTCCTTTTCCAGCTTCTCCCAGTTCTGGCCTTCATAGGTATTGTCTATGGTTGACTTAACCTGCAGGACATCCACGACCGTTCCGTTATGCCAGGTGCAGACCCGAGCGTTCAGAACGGCGAGATTATTGAGGGTCAACACCCCGCAAATCCTGGCCAGGAGTCCTGCTCTGTCATCGGTAATAACGAGCAGTGACCAGTGCCCATGGTGCCTGAAGGACTCAACGATAATCTCCTGATCTTTCATGGACCGGATAAGATCGGCGTGACACTTTATCTCCTCCAGGGTGAAACCGAGCAGGTAGTCAGCCGGCATTGCCGAAATATCGACTCCCGGACTCGACCCGAGCAGCAGGGTGACCTGATCCCGCATCCATTCCTCGGCGGAGGCCTGGTCGGTCACCGGCTCCACACTGTGACCCTGTTCAAGGATATGGCTGATCCTGAGATAGAGCTCCTGGATGAGAGCCGCTTTCCACTGGCTCCAGGCGTTGGGGCCGGTGGCTCTGGAATCGGCTATTGTCAGCAGGTAAAGCATATCAAGGCGCTCCCGTGTCCCGATGGTCCGGGCACAGCTGAAAATGAGCTTTTCATCTTCCAGGTCCCGGCGCATCGCCACTTCAGCCAGAAAGAGGTGGTGCCTGATCAGAAAGGTGAGATCGGCAAGGTCACTTTCTGCCAGACCGATGCGATGGCCTGTTTTCTCAGCCAGTTCAGCTCCTTTTTCCGAATGACCGCTCCCCTGGCCCTTACCGATATCATGGAGGAGAGCGGCAAAGTAGAGGATCTCGGGTTTTGCTATCCGGACAAGCACTTTCTCTTCCCCTTCCTGCAGTCTCCCCAGTTCAAGAACGGACTGGACCAGATGCTGGTCCACCGTATAAATATGGTAGACATCGTGAAGGGACAATGACTCGATATGCTTGAATTCGGGAATGTAGGCGGAAAGAAGACCGGTTTCCAGCATGGCCTGCAGCAGAATCGGGCAGGCTTCAGGATTGCTGACAACTTGGAAAAAATCCCGGGCCAGGCGCCTTGACTTGCTGAGCCTGTCGGTAACAAGGTGGAGATTGTCCTTGATGATCTTCCTGGTCCGGTGATGAATGGAATAATTTTTCCTGGCCGCTTCGGCAAAGAGCCGCATCAGCAGATATGGCTTATCTTCAAGGACGACACTGTCAGCTAAATGGACTTTGCCCTGTCTGGCAATAACACCCTTTTCCAGAACTTCATCCCGGGTGTCAGTCCTGAATGTTGTTCTGTCCACAATTTCCTCAACGTGCTCAAAGAAAAGATCGGTAATCACGGCCACCGTCTGCATGGAGTCATGGACATCCCGCATGAAGTGCTCCACGGCGAGCAGACTGTCTTCGTCCCTGTAGCCCATGGCTCGGGACATCTCTTCCTGATGCTCAAAATAGAGCTGATCGTTTTTCCTGCCGCTTTGATAATGGAGTCTGTTGCGGATTTTGATCAGATGGTCCCAGGCCTTCTCAAAATCAAGCCGTTCACTGCGATTCAAGAGACCGGCGAACTCCATGCCCTTCAGTTCGTAGAGGGAGAAAAACACATGGGTGACCCACATCATGGCCTGGATATCGCGAAGTCCGCCGCGGCTTTCCTTGATATGGGGTTCCAGCATATAGCTGTGCAGACCGAAATTGGCGTGCCGCTTATTGCGATGATAGAGCATGCCTTCCAGAAAAATAGGACGGCTCCCTTCTATATAATTCTGTCTGAACTCCAGGTCCAGATCTTCAAAAAGCCGTTCCGAACCGGCCAGAAGCCTGCCATCGAGCAGAGCCACCTGAAAAAAATAATCCTCTTCGGCCGCTTCCAGACACTGCTTCACGGTCCGGACACTGTGCCCGACTTCCAGCCCGGCATCCCAGAGGGGATAGAAAACAGCCTCGGCAACCTTATCGAGATGCTCTTCCCGGGCCTTATCGTAGAGAAGCAGCAGGTCTATGTCGGAATAGGGGAAAAGTTCCTTGCGACCATACCCTCCCAGGGCAATCAGAGCCATACCCTCCCCGGCAGCCGGGCAGCCGTTGAAACTGGAGATGATATTACCGTCCACAAACTGGGTGTGGGCCTGGAGCAGGGCTCTGCCCTGAAGACCTTGATCCCAGAAGGTCTCCAGGGTATCCCTTCGACTTCGCAGCTTGGCTTCCATCTAGATGGCCTCAATTCCTTTTTCGCCGGTCCTCACTCTGACCACTTCATCCACCGGCAGGACGAAAATTTTACCGTCTCCGATCTTATCGGTATTTGCCGCCTGGCGAATACAATCCACCACCGCCTCCGCCCTTTCTTCTTCCACCACTATATCCAGCTTCACCTTGGGTATGAAGTCCACCACGTACTCGGCACCCCGATAGATTTCCTTGTGCCCCTTCTGGCGGCCATAGCCTTTTACCTCCATGACGGTCATGCCCTTGATTCCCATATCATTCAGAGCCTCTTTGACGTCTTCGAGCTTGAAGGGCTTGATAATCGCTTCTATTTTCTTCATTGTGCACCTCGTTGGATAGTCGCTTTTAGCGATTAGCGATTAGCTGTAAGCCGCTTACTGCTTATCAGCTATAGCTAACTGCTCATCAATTATAGGCTGTTTCGCTGTGCTGGGCCAAATCGAGGCCGCTGACCTCGTCTTCGGCGGAAAGCCTGAGTCCCATCACTGCATCGATCACCTTGAGGAGAATCCAGCTTACGACAAAAGTGTAAACCGCAACAATCAACACTCCAGTCAGCTGGGTGGTGAAAAAGCCCGGATTACCGAACAGGAGGCCGTCCACTCCGCCCGGATTGACAGCAGTTGAGGCGAAAAGCCCGAGACACAGAGTGCCGGCCAGTCCACCGACGCCGTGGATCCCGACAACGTCAAGACTGTCGTCGTAGCCCAAGACATTTTTCAGGTTAACGGCGGTATAACAGAGAACGCCTGCTATAAGCCCGATAAAGATGGCGGAGTTGGGCCCTACGAATCCTGCTGCCGGCGTGATGGTGGCCAGTCCGGATATGGCCCCGGAGGCGGCTCCCAAGGTGGTGGGTTTTCCTCTGTGGAGCCATTCCACAGCGATCCACATGGCCATTCCGGCCATGCCCGCCAGATGGGTGGAGACGAGAGCGGTGGCGGCAACCCCGTCGGCAGCCAGGGCGCTTCCTCCATTGAAACCGAACCAGCCGAACCAGAGGAGGCCGGTGCCTATAAGAGTCATGGGCAGGTTATGGGGCTGGAAAACCTTTTCACCATAGCCCTTTCTGGCTCCCATGATCAGAACCGCAGCCAGGGCAGCGGCTCCGCAGGTCAAGTGGACGACCAGGCCGCCGGCAAAATCAAGAACTCCCATATTCCCCAGCCAGCCCCCGGCACCCCATATCCAGTGGCAGACCGGATTGTATACCAGGATCGCCCATAGCAGGCTGAACACCAGAAACGGGGCAAAACGCATGCGTTCGGCAAAAGCGCCGGTGATCAGGGCTGGAGTGATCACCGCAAACATGCACTGATAAATCATAAAGACGATATGGGGTATGGTCGTGGCATAATCGGAGCTGGGCTCAGTCCCCACCCCGCG
>JBEPXR010000195.1:0-5112 GCA_041641775.1 Desulfobia sp.
GTCCTGAACGGCTCTATTTTTTTGACTTCCGGGCCGGTCACGGTCTTGACGCCTTCGCCGATGAACTGCGAACCCACCTGGTCGGTCTGATCCACCGCCAGGAAATTTTCCTGATGCATCTGGCCGGAGAATGTATAAACAGCCGGGCGCCGCTTTCTTTTTTCAGGAATTTCGTGGTGGAAAAGGACGGGGAACACAGGAACAAAATCGATATCAAGAGGAGGGGCGTGACCCCGTTCGTCAGTTTTGCCAGGGTCCTGGCCCTCAGGCATGGTATAAGGGAGACCAATACCCTGGCCCGGCTTAATGTCCTCCATGAAGAAGGTTATCTCAGCGACGACCTCTGGTCTGCCGCCCGGGATGCATACGAGATGCAAATGCAGCAGAGGCTGGTCCACCAGCTTTATCAGATTGACAGCGGCATCGAGCCGGATAACTACATTGAACCGGCCAATCTCTCTGAACTGGAGAGGAAAATGCTTAAAGATGCGTTCGCGGTGATCGACAGGCTGCGGGCCAAGCTGAAGAGTATATTCCCGGTGGTCTGATTGAACTTGATGATATGCTGGAATTGTTGAAATCCCTACCCTGGTTCAGGGAAGTTCACCCTACTCTGGTCAGGAATCAAAAGTTTTTCTCTCGATTTGACCAGTCGCGGCCGGTCAGGGAATATAATTTCGTGGTCCTGGATACTGAACTGACCGGTTTGAATAAAAGGCGTGACGAAATTATCTCCATCGGTGCCGTCAAGGTGGAAAATCTTCAGATAGATCTTGCCGCCACCTTCCATCGTTATGTCCGGCCGTTGAACATGACCCCGGGAGAAGCTACTCTGGTTCACCGGATTACCCCTGAACAGCTGGAACGGGCACCACGGATAGGGGATGTCCTCCCCGAATTCGTGAAGTTCTGCGGTCGAAGCCTGCTGGTCGGGCATTTTTTGAGTATAGATATGCATTTTTTAAATCAGGCTGCCAGAAGAGAACTCGGCAGCACTCTATTAAATCCAGGTGTTGATACCATGCGTCTGGCCAGGGGATACCGGGGAAAAAGGCATGTTCATCAGTTCGGAGGCGTGGAGCATGAGGACTCCTATAATCTGGAGGATCTGTGCAAAGATTTTGGTCTGCCGCTGTTCAGTCCCCATGATGCCTTGGAGGATGCCATGCAGACGGCTTATCTTTTTTTGTTTCTGGTTCACAAACTTCAGCAAGGAGGTGCCACAACCCTTAGAGACCTTTATCGTTCCGGACGAATGTCGGAGTTCCGCTGACTTCCATCTGTCCAATGTAAGTATTTAAAATAACAAGTATATTTAAAGATCTGCTCCCGAAGATGACGAATTTGAAATTTTTGAGTTTTTTAAACAGGTTAATTTTAGTAGTATTGGTGGAACGCGGGAAAAAAGACAAGTAAATCCAAACAATTTAGCTGAAAGGAGGGAAATTATGAAAGAGTCCGACAGGAAGGAATATTGGAAGGCCAATATCCGCCTGGTCACAATCTGCCTCGTAATCTGGTTTATTGTGGCTTATGTATTAGGCATACTTTTGGCTGAACCATTGAATACCTTTCATTTGGGAGGATATCCCCTGGGATTCTGGTTTGCCCAGCAGGGGTCGATATACACCTTTGTAGTTCTCATCTTCGTTTATGCCTGGCGGATGAATAAGCTGGACAGAAAATTCAATGTACATGAAGAATAAGGGGGGGAATCCATGGACCTGCAAACAATGACTTATCTTGTTGTCGGGGCTACATTTGCCCTTTATATCATAATCGCGGTCAGATCCAGGGCGGCCAGCACCGGTGAGTTTTACGTAGCCGGAAAAGGAGTCCATCCGGTATTGAACGGTATGGCAACCGGAGCGGACTGGATGTCGGCCGCCTCATTTATTTCCATGGCCGGCCTCATTGCTTTCATGGGCTATGACGCATCCGTGTATCTGATGGGCTGGACCGGCGGCTACTGTCTGCTGGCCATGCTGCTGGCACCTTATCTCCGTAAATACGGTAAGTTCACCGTCCCGGAGTTCATGGGAGATCGATACTATTCCCATGCCGCCAGAATAGTGGCGGTAATCTGTCTGATCGTGGCTTCTCTTACCTATGTCATCGGCCAGATGAAAGGTATCGGGGTTGCTTTCTCCCGGTTCCTGGAGATGTCGTTTGAATCCGGTCTGATGGTGGGTATGGCCATTGTTTTCATCTACGCAGTACTTGGAGGTATGAAAGGTATCACCTATACCCAGATCGCTCAGTACTGCGTTATGATCTTTGCCTATACCGTACCGGCCGTTTTCATCTCGCTCGAATTGACCGGCAACCCGATTCCGCAAATCGGACTGGGTGGTACGGTCGATGACAGTATGTATCTGCTTGAGAAGATGGACCAGGTACTGGTTGATCTGGGTTTTGCCGCCTACACCGTCAAGAAGGGGACCCTGATCAACATGTTCCTCCTCACCCTTTCCCTGATGATCGGAACTGCGGGTCTGCCCCATGTCATTATCCGTTTTTTCACGGTTCCCAAGGTCAGGGACGCCCGTTTTTCTGCTGGTTGGGCCTTACTGTTCATCGCCCTTCTGTATACCACCGCCCCGGCAGTCGGTGCCATGGCCCGGCTGAATCTGATTGATACCATACAAAAAGGGCCGATCGGCTCGCCCACCGGTAATTTACAGTATGAGAATCGGCCTGAATGGTTCAGAAACTGGGAGACCACCGGACTTCTGGAATTCGAGGACAAAAACAATGACGGTCGGATCCAGTATTACGGAGACAGCCCGGCTTTTGCCGATGAAGCCGCCTCCTACGGCTGGGAAGGTAATGAAATGGTCAAGGTGGACCGCGACATTATGGTTCTGGCCAACCCGGAGATCGCCAAGCTCCCCCACTGGGTTATCGCCTTGGTTGCCGCCGGTGGTATTGCCGCCGCTCTTTCCACGGCAGCCGGTCTTCTGCTGGCCATCTCCTCCGCTATTTCCCATGACCTGCTCAAGAGCGTTATTGCTCCCAATATAACAGACAAACAGGAAATGCTGGCGGGCCGTATAGCCATGGCCGGTGCCATTCTGCTGACCGGTTACCTCGGCATGAATCCGCCCGGATTCGCCGCCCAGGTTGTGGCTCTGGCTTTCGGTCTGGCCGCCTCCTCCATTTTCCCGGCCCTAATGATGGGGATCTTCTCCAAGAAGGTTAACAAGGCCGGGGCGGTTCTCGGTATGCTGGCCGGCTTGACCACCACTCTGGTCTACATCTTCTGGTTTAAGGGATGGTTCTTCATTCCCGAGACTGAAATGCTGGCCAACACTCCTGACAACTGGCTCTTCGGCATTTCACCGGAGGCCTTTGGAGCGGTTGGAGCTGTTATTAACTTTGTTGTGGCCTATGTAGTCTCCAGCTTCACCGCAGATCCACCGGAGAGCATCCAGCATCTGATCGAGGATATCCGGGTACCGAGATAAGGATTTTGGACTGTTTGTTTAACTCTTTCTAAGCCGGTGCCTTCCGGCCTTCATGGCCCGGAATGCACCGGCAATTCCAAGACGATGATGAAGCCAGAATTTCTGAACGCCACCCAGTGCTGCCTCTATGTGGTCGATCCCCAGGAACGTCTCATGGCCCATATCCATGAAGCGGATAGGGTGATCCGTAATATCTCACTCATGATCCAGCTGGCCCGAACCTGTGACGTCCCCGTTGTCACCAATACCCAGTATAAAAAGGGAGTGGGGCCGATTGTTCCGAAACTGGCCGAGCTGATGGAAAATGTTGCCTGCCCGGATAAAGTGGAATTCAATGGACTGGACAATCCCGAGGTCAGGGGGCTTTTTGAGAGTCTTCCGGCGGAAAAGGATACCATGATTCTGTGCGGGGTGGAGACCCATATCTGTATCTATCAGAGCGCAATAGGAGCCCTGAAGCAGGGATATAAAGTCAGAGTCGTGGCTGACGCGGTTTCCTCCCGGAACCCGGTGAACGACCGCCTGGGTCAGGAGAGGCTCCGTGAATTGGGAGTTGTGGTAGCTCCAGCTGAAATGATCATTTACGAGATATTGCGTAAAGCCGGCACTCCCGAGTTCAAGGCAATGCTGCCCCACCTGAAGTAATTGGCTTCTTTGCTGGAAAACCTGTTAACTAACTGTTATTACGTCGAAAGTTCACTCAAGCTACTCTGGATAGCTCTCTAAGGGCAAAAGGTTTCTGGATAGCCGCCCTGGAGTCGTATTCACTGAAGGAAGCCATCACGGGATCATTGCTGTAGCCGCTGGCGACAAGCACCCCTTACCCGGGGATTCAGTCTCAGCAGCTTGTCAACCGCTTCCTTTCCTCCCATCCCCCCTCCCGGAATCGTCAGATCCATGATGCTCAAATCGACTGGACTTCCCTCAGCCAGATGCTTCTGATACAATTCGAGCATTTCCACGTCGTTTACCGCCAGAAGAGGTTCGTAACCCAAATGTCTCAACATGTGGGTCGTCAACTCCCCGATCATCTCATCATCATTCATAACCAGAATACGGCCGGTACCGCCGGTTGCTTTACCGTTTGCCCCCTTCGTCGTATTCACGCTCATTTCTTCTTCTGAAAGGGCGGGCAGGTAAAAGGTGAAGACAGTGCCTTTACCTCTTTGTGACTCAGCTTGTACACAACCGTTATGATTGACTATCACGGATCGGACCACGGCAAGCCCGAGTTCCTATGATAAAAGAAGGATGGAGGTGGGGCGTTGGCTCGGAATGTATCTTTCCATAACTTACCCCTTTATCTGGAGGCGTTCTCAAGCCAGTTCTCGAGTTCGGCCGGAGTGGGCGTTCTGCCTGTGCTCACGATCTCGCCATTGATTATGAGGGCCGGGGTGGCAAAAACCCCGCGGCGCCAGATCTCGTCCTGGTCATGGATCTGGACGATGTCGGCGGCAAGCCCCAGTTTCTCCATGGTATCGAAAACCATGGAATTCAGGCGATTGCAGCTTATACAATTCTGGCCCAGAATACGGATGGACAGTTCGCCTGAGGATCGTCCGGAGCCCTGTTTGAAGCGGAGGTATTCACGAAGGAGGGCAGACCGGTATTCATCCTCCAGTCCTGCAGGAATATAGTTGTTCCG
>JBEPXR010000196.1:0-2096 GCA_041641775.1 Desulfobia sp.
GGCAATGCGGAGGATTTTCTCCGGAGGATACATGAGGTAAAGGCCACTGAGATTTGTCTCCGGCCTCCTCGTGACAGTGGGCAGCATTTTCAGAGCGACTGATCTGAGCACCGGGACAAAAAGCTGCGGCACTTCAGAATCCTTGAGAATATCCCTGGCGTAGAGGGAAACCCAGCCACAGGTGATAAACATATCAGCTGTTTCCATGTATTTGCGAACTGCCTGCCTGACTTCCGGGGCTGAATCGCGGTCGGCACTCCGGATGAGGATATCAATAAATTCGATGTCACGCCCTTTCTGGTAGCCATGTTCGCTCATGCGTTTTTTGAAGTTATCCACTACGGTTTCAAAATGCAGCAAAGAGATGGGATAACGGATAATAACCACCTGCTTGATGCCGCTTCCATGGCAGGAGCTGGCTGGAGCCATGAAAGCGGCAGAAAAGAGGGTCAGAATCAGCATGATCCGGGTAATTCTGAAGAGAAATATCATGGTCAAGAGAAGCAGTGATTGAGGCTGTTTGGGAATCGTTAACTATTATTTCAGGCTCTACAATCCAGTTGGAAACTTGGGAAGATCGGCCAGAGCCCTGTTGATAAGGTCAGAGGGATATTCATAATCAGTGAGTTTCCCGCTTAGGTAGTCATCATAGGCGCCTAAATCGAAATGGCCGTGGCCACTGAAAGTGCAGAGGATGCATTTTTCTTCTCCGGTTTCTTTGCATTTCAGAGCTTCGTCAATGGTACCCTTGACGGCATGGGAGGTTTCCGGAGCAGGAATGATTCCTTCGGTGCCTGCAAAAAGCAGGGCGGACTCGAAGATGGTGGTCTGGGGATAGGCCCGCGCTTTGATCAGGCCCTCCTTGACAAGGTTGCACAACAGAGGTGCGTCGCCGTGATAGCGAAGTCCTCCTGCATGGATTCCGGGGGGTTCGAATCCATGACCCAGGGTGTACATGAGAACTGCGGGGGTTATGCCGGCAGTATCTCCAAAATCATAGGCATAGGAGCCTTTGGTCAGGGTGGGGCAGCTGGCCGGTTCCACACCGATTAACTCTACCTCGCTTCTGCCCTTAATCTTGTCCAGAGCAAATGGGGCACACATTCCGGCATAATTTGAGCCCCCGCCGACACAGCCGATCACGATATCGGCCTTGTCTCCGGCAATTTCAAGCTGCTTCTGGGTTTCCAGGCCGATGACCGTCTGGTGCAACAGAACATGGTTAAGGACCGAGCCCAGGGCATAGTTGGTTCCTTCATGGCTGGCCGCGTCTTCTACCGCTTCAGAAATTGCCATCCCCAGAGTTCCTCTGGTTTCAGGGTTTTCCTGGAGAAACTTGCGGCCGGATTCAGTCCTGTCGGTAGGGGATGGAAAGACCTCTCCGTCCCAGATCTGCATCAGGACTTTCCGGTAGGGTTTCTGTTCGAAACTGACTTTCACCATATAAACAGTGCATTTCATATCAAAAAGTTTGCAGGCGAAGGAGAGGGAGCTCCCCCACTGTCCGGCCCCGGTCTCGGTGGCCAGACGGGTAATTCCGGCCTCTTTGTTGTAATAAGCCTGGGGCACTGCAGTATTGGGTTTGTGGCTCCCCGGGGGGCTGACCCCTTCGTTTTTGTAATAGATCCGGGCCGGGGTCTGGAGGGCCTTTTCCAGGTTTCTGGCCCTGTGCAGCGGGCTGGGACGCCAGATCTTATAAATTTCCTGAACCCGGGCCGGGATTTCGATCCAGCGCTCCTGACTCATCTCCTGAGCAATAAGGGAATCCGGAAAAATGGGTTTCAGGTCTTCAGGAGTCACAGGTTGACCGGTTGCGGGATGCAGCGGAGGAGCGAGGGGAGTCGGCAGATCGGGGAGCAGGTTAAGCCAGGCCTGAGGCATCTCCCTCTCGCTGAGATTGATCTTGTACTCATCGTTCATTTTATTCTTCCTCTTGGAATTGTTGCACTGAAGAAAGTGGTTAAGTTATTGATTCGGTCAAGAATATGGTTAATTGGTATTTCTTTCAACCAATTTTTTCAAAATCAGCTCCCCTGGAAATGGGTGGAATCAGCTTTTCAGGTGGGGGGCTGAAAATATACCGTCAGGAAGGAGAG
>JBEPXR010000196.1:2106-5106 GCA_041641775.1 Desulfobia sp.
AAACCCGTCTGAATCCCACGATCCATCGGATACTTGCGGGAATGAGGTGGTAAATTTTCTTTGCACTCCGTAATTTTTCGTTTATCTTTTACCCTCCCCAGTCCCGATGGGGAGAAGATAAATTTGTTTCTTTGCCGGGAGGCAGTAACCTGAACACGATATGAAGATCACTTTACTGGATTACGGGGCCGGCAATGTTCGGTCTGTTAGAAATGCCATCAGAAAATTGGGCTACGAGGTCCGGGATGTTGCTGGCTCTGAAGACATAGTGCGGGCGGAGAAACTTGTCTTTCCGGGGGTCGGAAGTTTCGGCAGTGCTATGAACAGACTCCGCGAGACCGGCTATCTCGAACCCTTGCTCAAAAGGCTAAGGGAGAATAAGCCCTTTCTGGGAATCTGCCTTGGTCTGCAGACCCTTTTCGAGGGGAGCGAGGAATCACCGGGAGTTCCCGGGCTGGGTCTTATTCCCGGCCAGATAAAGCGGTTTCCCGATTCATCTCTTTCCGTCCCGCATATGGGATGGAACGGCATAAGTGTGCTCAAGCCTTCTCACCTCCTGCAGGGTTACAGGTCCGACAAATTATACTTTGTTCATTCCTACCGGGCTGAAATGGCAGATGAAAATGAAGAATGGCAACTCACCTCCACGGTCTACGGTAATGCTTTTCTGAGCAGTGTCCAAAGGGGCAATATCGCCGCATTTCAGTTCCATCCGGAAAAAAGCGGTACCGCCGGTCTTTCACTCCTTAAGAATTTTCTCACCTCTTCCTCTGAAAATGACACTATTTCGTCCCGTTCAGACACCGGAAGAAAAAACGCTTTTGCCAGGCGGATAATCGCCTGCCTCGACGTCCGCACCAATGATGCCGGAGACCTGGTGGTTACTAAGGGAGATCAGTACGATGTCAGAGAAGAAGGTGAAGTCAGAAACCTGGGTAAACCGGTGGAGCTGGCCAAAAGATATTATGAAGAAGGTGCCGATGAAATCACTTTTCTGAATATCACCGGATTTCGTGATTTTCCACTCAAAGATCAACCCATGCTCGAGATTTTGCGCCGTACTTCGGAAAATGTCTTTGTCCCGCTCACCATAGGGGGAGGTATCAGGGAGTATACTGCTTCCGACGGTATCCACTATTCTGCTCTGGATGTGGCTTCGGAGTATTTCCGTTCCGGAGCGGACAAGATCTCCATAGGAAGTGATGCGGTTTACGCCGTAGAAGAATATCTGGCCAGGGGAGGTGCGGACGGAACCAGCGCCATTGAAAAGATTGTCAATATTTACGGCAATCAGGCTGTGGTCATCTCCATTGATCCCCGCAGAGTGTACGTCGCCTCTCCGGATGAGGTGGAGCATCATGCCATAAGGACCGATTACCCTGGACCGGAAGGTGAAAAATACTGCTGGTATCAGTGTACGGTTAAGGGCGGCAGAGAGGGACGTGACGTGGAAGTCACCCAGCTGGCCCGGATCTGCCAGAGGCTTGGAGCCGGGGAGATTCTGCTTAACTGTATGGACAGGGATGGAACCAATATGGGTTTTGATCTGGAGTTGATAAAGATGGTTAAGGACAGTGTCAGTATCCCGGTTATTGCTTCAAGTGGGGCTGGGAGTCCGGAGCATTTTTCAGAAGTTTTCGAGCAAACCGGGGTTGAGGCGGCCCTGGCCGCGGGCATCTTTCATAGGAGAGAGGTGGCCATCGAAGAAGTGAAAATCTATCTCCGTAAAAAGAATATCGAAATACGCTGAGGCTTTTATTGACATGCCTGATTGGGCTGGAATAATCTGGCGGAAGTGCATGGGAATCGAACCCACCCACCAGGCTATTAACCCAGTGCACCGGATTTGAAGTCCGGGAGGGCCACCAGTGCCCTTTCCACTTCCTTTTTAAATCGTTAATTCAGCCGGTCTTTGAGCCTTAATTTTCCGTAGTCAACCGGGTGGAGGCCGGAATGGAGAATCCTCCGCTATGCACTACTGTAAGGACTCTGTGTTATGCTTGATGCTGACCGTATCCCAACCTAATTGCTGTTGAGTAAATGGGCAACTTTTTTTATATAAAAAGAATGTAAATTAGTAATACATTACCGGTTGCAAGTCAAGCCGGAGTGGTTAAGGATTTACTTGACGATAGTAAAATACATAAAACAGCATGCTCCTCCTCGATCGGGGTGCGTGCAAAAGTTTTGGAGAGAGGATAAATGGAGTGTGGGCGTTTAAACAGGCTTATACGAACATGGTATGAACAGGTTCAAGACGAATCAATGGCTCCCGCCCGCATGGTGGAATTTATGGAAAGCCATATTTTCGACTGTGATGTCTGTCTTGCCGATTCCCATGTTAAACAGGAAATAGGGAAAATTTCCGAAATCGTCCTTCCCTCATCAAAGATGACGAAGGCGGCCAGAAAAGAGGCCAATGCCTCGGTTGACGATGAAGAGGAGACAGTTGAAGAGGAAGCTGAGGAGAGCTTGAATGACGACGAATATGATGACGAGGATGAGGATGAGGATGATCTCGATCCTGTTTTCATGGAAGATGAAGATGGTAGTGATGACATGGAATGAGTCGGCGGCGGTAGGTTCATCTTCGGCATTGGTGAGCTCCTGAAAATGTTCGATGAATTAACCGATCTTGACGACTTAAAAACCCTTCTTGATGCTTTGCAGGTCAGTATCATCATAACCGATTCCCGTGATAGAATTGTTTTTGCCAATCAGGCAGTCTGCAGGTTGACCGGGCGGTCATGGAACGAGGCGGGGGAGGAAATAAGCTGCGCAGAGTTTCTGTTCAAAAATTATGATTCATGTGCCGGAGATTCGGTTGTCAGTGAAGAGGATGTTGAAAACTGGGAACAGTCTGTGACTATACATAGAGAAGACGGTGAATCCGTCTACGCCAGAAAATCTCTTGGTGTCTGGCAGGATTATACCATCATCAGCCTCAATGATATGACCCGTGAAGTTAACCTCCTCCGCAGTCTGGAACTGAGCCGCAAA
>JBEPXR010000197.1:0-614 GCA_041641775.1 Desulfobia sp.
GCCGGGATGATTTTTCATGCCAGGGGGTTGATCAACAGTAAGGCGATCCAGCACAATATGGACTGGGTCTGGCCTTACTGGGTGGAAAAGCAGTTCGATCCCCTGGACCCCTCTTTTGTCCCCCGGGCTTTTTCTCTGACTCACATAAATCTCACCCAGCGCAATTGGACCGCTGTCGGACTTCCTTGTTCCGAAACCATAGTGGTTGTAGACCCCCGTGGTCTTGTCATGCCCTTCCTGGACAGCTGGAGTCTGGACAGCTGGATGATAGCTGAAAACGGCACTAAACTGATCCCTTCCAGGCTGTCTTTCGTTGATCAAAAACTGGAGTATGACGGGCAGCTGGTAATCAGGACCAAAGCCGCAACAACCGGTATGGAGATGGTAACCTCTGTTTCGGTGCAGAATGCCAAAGCCCCTGTCTGCCGATTGGAGATTTCGGCAACTTCAGACAGTGAAGCCTGGGTTGTCTTGTCGGCCCGGCCCTATAATCCGGAAGGAATAAGCTTTATCCACGAAATTGCTCTTGAGGAAAAAGGGCGATCCTGGCTGATCAACAAAAAGCAGAATGTTGTCTTTTCTGAAGCCCCTGATAAGAATGCTGTTTCAGATTA
>JBEPXR010000197.1:624-5095 GCA_041641775.1 Desulfobia sp.
TGCAGCTTCCTGCAGAAGGCGAAACATCTGACCGGATGACCTGCGATGTCGGGATGCTGACAGCCGCCTCTCTTTTCAGGGTCAGCCAGGGGGAAACCAGGTTGATCAGTGCTGACATCCCTCTCAAGTCGCACAACCTTCATTTCTTTTCCCCCTGGAAGCTGACGGAAGCAGACCGGAGGAGTCCCGCCGAGATTTCCAGCAGCTGTGAACATCAGGAAGAAAACAAAGATTGGGGGGAAGCTCTGGAAGGAATTTGCCGGGTAGAGATTCCTGACAAGCATTTTAAATTTCTTTTTGACACCGCAGTTAAAAGTCTCATGCTTCATTCCGTAAGCAGTGTCTACCCGGGGCCTTTTACTTACCGCAGGTTCTGGTTCCGGGACGCCGCCTTTATCATGCACGCCCTGCTTAATCTGGGATTTGCCGGCAGGGTGGAAAATTTGCTGCCTACTTTTTTCCCCTATCAGACCGGGGAAGGATTTTTCAAGTCCCAGGACGGGGAATGGGATTCAAATGGCGAAGCCCTGTGGACAATCTCCCGCTACTATGCCGTTACCGGGCGGACTCCACCTGAAAAATGGAAGAAAAATATCTACCGGGCAGCCCGTTGGATAACAGGGAAAAGAATTTCGACTAAAAAAGATAAGCCTTACGCAGGTCTCTTTCCCGCCGGTTTCAGCGCGGAACATCTCGGGCCTAACGATTACTATTATTGGGATGATTTCTGGGGCATAGCCGGCCTGTACGCCGCCTCATACCTGGCGGATCTCTATGGCGACGAGGATCGTTCCGTTCAATTCAGGAGAGAGGCTGAAGATTTCTTCCGTTCTGTCGATCTCAGTTTGATTAGAGCGCAGGAAAGGCTTAAACGGCCGGCAATGCCCGCTTCTCCTCTCCGGAGGATGGATGCCGGGGCGGTCGGATCCCTGGCAGCCGGGTATCCCTTACAGCTCATGGAACCTGATGATCCAAGGCTCCTGGACACGGTGGAGTATATTCTGGAGAACTGCCTGGTGAAAGGCGGATTTTTTCAGGATATGATACATTCGGGCATAAACCCGTACTTGACTATTCATCTGGCGCAGATATTGCTCCGGAAAGGTGATCCGCGCTTCTTCGACCTCGTTACCAATGTTGCCGAATCCGCCTCCCCCACCGGGCAGTGGCCGGAAGCTATCCATCCCGCTACCGGCGGCGGCTGCATGGGGGATGGTCAACATATATGGGCTGCTGCGGAATGGGTGACCGTTATCAGGGATTTTTTCATTCAGGAAGATTTTTTCCGTGAACGCCTGGTCTTGGGCGGCGGGATACCGAAGTCCTGGCTGGCCGGACGGGAAGCTCTCTCCCTGGGACCCACCATGACCCGCTTCGGACCCGTTTCCCTGAAAATACGTCCGGAGCCAGAAGGAATAAAACTGGAATGGTCCGGACGATGGCTGAACCGGGAGCCGGAGATTCTGGTCCGACTGGCGGGATACGGGGAAAAAACCGTCTCTCCCGGTCAGGATTCACTTGATCTGATTGCTAAAGCGGAATAAGAATTGATCAGATGTAAATTGAAGAGTGATAAATTCTGCAGTCTGAGGGGTAGGCAGTAATGAATATACTAATGATGACAAATACTTACAGCCCCCATGTTGGAGGGGTGGCTCGTTCAGTGGATGCCTTTGCAAAGGAGTACAGGCGCATGGGTCACCGTGTCCTGGTGGTGGCTCCTGAATTTGAAGGGACGCCGGAAAATGAAGAAGATGTGGTGAGGATCCCGGCGATACAGAATTTTAATGGCAGTGATTTCTCTGTACGTCTCCCCATTTCCTGGGGGCTTAACAGTCGACTGGAAGAATTCAATCCCAACATCGTCCATTCCCATCATCCTTTTCTTTTGGGGGATACAGCTCTCAGAGTGAGAAACCATTTTAGAATTCCGATCGTTTTCACCAATCATACCCGTTATGAACAGTACACCCATTACGTTCCTCTCGATTCTCCCATGCTCAAGAAGTTCGTCGTCAAGCTGGCTGTTGGATACTGCAACTTGGTGGATCATATTTTCGCCCCCAGTGAAAGCATAGCTGAACTGCTCGAGTCCAAAGAAGTGGAAACTCCTATTGATGTCGTGCCGACCGGGGTTGATGTCGATTTCTTTGCCGATGGCGACGGCAAAGAATGCAGGGCACGAGCCGGCGTGCCGGAAGAAGCTTTCGTGGTTGGTCATGTCGGTCGTCTTGCCCCGGAGAAAAATCTCATGTTTCTGGCCAGGAGCGTCTTGAAGTTTATGAACCAGAATGAAAATACCTGGTTCATGATTGCCGGCAGCGGACCGGAGAGCAAGCCTGTCGAGGCGCTGTTCACCGGAGCCGGTATGGATAACAGGGTTGTTCATCTCGGCAAGCTCCAGGGCAGAGAACTGGCTGACTTCTATCACGCCATGGATGTTTTCGGATTTGCCTCCCAATCCGAAACCCAGGGTATGGTCCTGACTGAAGCGATGTCTGCCGGTAAACCGGTAGTGGCTGTTGATGCTTCCGGAGTCCGGGAGGTTGTAAGGGACGAGGTAAACGGCAGACTGTTGAAATCTGAAAACATGGATGAATTCGCCGCCGCACTGTCCTGGGTCATGCAGGCTTCTCCGGAACAGCGCAGCTCTTTGCAGGAGGAGGCGCTGCGGACCGCAAACTCCTTTTCCCTGGCCAACACCGCCACTAAGGCTATCGGGATATATGAAAAAGTGATTGAAAAGGAGCTTGAGGAGCAGGAGCTGGAGGACTCTCTCTGGTCAGAGGCCCGTAATCGGGTGGAGACGGAATGGCGGCTGGTCAAGAAAATAATTGACGCGGGTATAGACACGATCAAGGAGAAAAGCTGACTGGATGAATAGTTATCCCTCCCCTGCCACGGTGCCCCGAGGATGTGGCAATGGCGGATGATCAAGGACCCGATAAGGGTCTTGTGATGGTTCAGATCGACGGCCTGTCATTGACTGTCCTGCAGCAGGCCCTGAGCACCGGAAGGATGCCTTTTCTGGGAAAATTACTTGAGCAGGAAAAATACAGCCTTTTCCCGCTCTATCCCGGTCTGCCTTCAACCACTCCAAGAGTCCAGGGACATTTATTTTACGGTGTTAAAATGGCCGTTCCCTCCTTCAGTTTCAGAGATCATGCCTCCGGAAAGCTCAGACGTCTCTACGATCCCGAGGCGGCCGCTCAGATCGAAGACGTTTTGCAGGAAAGCGGTGAAGGACTGTTGAAGGGCGGGGCTTCCTATGGCAATGTTTACTGTGGAGGAGCCGAAGAATGCCATTTCTGTACAGTTTCTTTTGGTAAGGATCGCCTCTTCAGGGAAAAAAATCTGCTCAGGCTCTCTGTCACCCTTTACCGCTTTTTCAGGTCTCTTCTGAAGTCTTCAATTTTGATTACCGTGGAATCCGTCCTGGCCTTTGCTGATTTTTTCAGAGGGATTCTGAGCGGTCACAGTCTTTATAAGGAATTGAAGTTTATTCCCAGCCGGATAGCTATTTCCATACTGCTCCGCGATCTGATCAGGGACAGTGTCGTCATGGACATTAAGCAAGGGCTGCCGGTCATTCATCTGAACCTGGTGGGATATGATGAGCACTCCCATCGCCGGGGACCTGGGTCTCCCTTTGCCCTCAAGACATTAAAGGGTATAGACGCAGCCATAGCCCGGATCTGGAAAACCGCCGATAGAAAGGGCAAGAGAAAATACATTCTCTGGATCTATTCCGATCACGGTCAGGAAGAAGTAGCCCGTTACGAATTTGAGCAGGGTCGGAGTTTGCGGGAGACCGTTGATACTGTTTTGTCGGAATATGAAAGAGAGAAGTTTTCCGATGAAGTACACTCGGAGAGAAGAGGTATACAGTCCCTTCGTTCGTCTCTGCTGGGAGGGCGAGTATTCAGGAAAATTCTTGGAATAAAGATAGTAAAAAACGATGTCCGGCGAGATAAAGCCGTAGTAACCGCAATAGGGCCGATCGGTCATTTCTACCTGAATGAAGAGCCCGGTCCCCGGGAAAAAAGACGACTGGGTCGGGCCCTGGTGGACAAGGCAGCAATCCCACTGGTCCTGAGTACTGACGGCAGCGGCAAGGTCGTTGCCTGGAACAGGGATGGCGAATTTATCCTGCCTGATCAGGCCGCCGAGGTTTTCGGCGCCAAGCACCGTTATCTTGAGGAAGTTACCGCTGATATGATCAGGCTCTGCCATCATGAGGATGCGGGGACTTACGTCATATCCGGCTGGCGGCCGAACGAAAAATCCCTGAGCTTTCCTGTTGAAGGAGGAGCCCACGGCGGTCCGGGATATGCTGAAAACGATGCTTTCGTCCTGCTGCCGGAAGAACTGTCTGCCGGCTTTCTGGAACGGGATCACCTTGAGATCGGAGATTTACGGCATACGGCCCTGTCAGTACTGGGAAGAAGTTGAGAAAAAAAGGGGTATTTCT
>JBEPXR010000198.1:0-5094 GCA_041641775.1 Desulfobia sp.
GTCACCTACAGCAAGAAATCATCGGACCTGCCCCCGGAAGGTCTGGTGCAGGTAATTGAAGATGACCGGGAATGGACGATCAAGGCTGCCCCTCTGAAGAAATAGTCCTGCCCGAGCTTCCCTGATAAAGTTCAGCGGCACATCGATCAGCTGAATTACATCGTTATTTAGAACTATTACAGTACGAGATAATTATTTTTTGATGAAACCGGTACATGAGATTTATGCGAAATTTCTTCTAGGGAAAGTGCGATTCCACAAGAAGATTGAGAGCGATACTTACCGGGACGCTTTGATGCTCCACACAGATGGAAAGTTCAGTACCGCCGCTTTGCTGTCTATAACGCTCTATGAGAGAGTATACATGCGCTTGAGATTATTCAGCTCTTACTCCATCTCTTTCATATGTTTGAGATCAGAACCTGCATGCCACAGTATTTGGAATTCCAGTTATAACTATATGGCGTCTAAAATACCATGTTTGCGATAGATATCCTTGACCGGAAAACCTGCATCAGCTTTCATTGAGAATGACAATGATTTGGATCTCTGTAAAACATGATTTCCTCATAGGGGCCTATCTTGTGGTATTATGCCAGAAAGCTCTAATTTCAACATGTCCAACTTCTGGAGGAGCTTACGATAATACTGAGGTATGCAAAAAGGTTCCATTAATAAAAAGTGAGATTCTTCCCCCGTAGCGGGATGCCTCAGGAAGCCCCCGGAGGGAGGCGTTTACGTTGGGATAGCTCAGCTGAGGTTCTTAAACTTTTTTCAAATAATTCCATTTGCTGCTTTTCATGCTTCTCAGGTCTCGAATGTACTTCCGAATGGTTGCTTCATCGAGACCAACAGTACTGACACAACAACCGTGAACCCCAAAATGTTATCCGGTTATTCGCTTTTTACCAGCGCTGTGATGTATTTGAACCACGCTTTTACCTTTTAGGAATCCTACTGTAAAGTCCAAACTGAATCTATGTAGTATTCTTAAACAATTGTGGATATGGTATAGCATTAGACGTACTTCCAATAGTTCCAAACCGCGCTGCGAACATGACTCCCGCAATATTTCGCCTACGAACATGACTCCCGCAATATTTCGCCTACCCGGTGTTTCATCTTCCCACATAGAACTCTTTTGCGGTACTTCGTCATTATGACTACCTGTATCTGCAATCTCACCTTACATGCTATAAACTTTCCCATTCGTGCATAGGCTCTTCCGGAAGTTAGCCTCGAACAGGGCTTTTCCGGGGGGAAGAACCTAATTTATTTCTCGCCAGATCGGTAAAACTTATCCGGGTCCACCGCTATAAACGGTGGGTTTATGGAAAACTAAGTACCTTCTGCCTTTCATAAACAATATGCAATCAGGTTCCGTTAACGGAAGACAGATGCATATAGATGTTTCTATGAAATTATTACTATCAAAGACACAATTAACCATAAATGGATAATTATAAACAAATAATCTAACTTACAGAAGTTATTATAGAATTGGCATTTTATTTGCATTAATATAGAAAATCCATAATTAAATTAATGAAAAGGAGGAGGAAATGAAAAAATTAGTCAGTACGATGGCTGTTGGCCTATTCATGTTAGGTGCTTCCGGGGGAACGGCCTTAGCAACATCTTTCGCCGATGTTGCCTTTGTCGTCGACCAATCTGGCAGTATGGGTGATGAATTTGCTTGGCTATCCAACAGTATCTCAGCAATCGACCAAGGACTTGGCGACGGAGGTGTGATCACTAATTATGCCCTGGCAGGTTATGAGGAGGATGCTGGTTTTGAAAACTCCTTGAACGCTTGGCAGGATATGACTCCAGATATCAACGATATCATTACTGGAGCAAATTATGCTCGAAGCCATTTATACGGTGGTCACGAGAGAGGATATCACGCTGCTCAATGGGGAGGTGAAAACTTTAGCTGGACCGGCGGGAATCATGTCAAAGTGATGGTCTTAATAACAGATGAAGACGGAAATCAAGGTAGTGGCATTTCTGAGTCTGACCTTGGAACCTATATGACCAGCAATAATGTCTTGCTGAATGTCATCACTGGGAACCACCTCTTTAGTGATTGGGACGAGGCAGTTTACTCAACCACAGGCGGCTATACAGGACTTTTTGATCTTGATTACCTGAACAATGACCCTCAGGGATTTACTGATGACTTTGTAGCGGCAAAGCTTCAAGAGATTCAAGATGTGGCAGAGCCACAAGGGGTCAATTCTATTCCCGAACCAACAACCATGCTTCTCTTTGGCACAGGAATTATTGGCCTTGCAGGATTGAGCAGAAAAAAGCTTTTCCAGAAGAATTGAAAAATAAGACGATTTAAAGCTTACTCACCCTATACTGCACTAAAAACTCAGTGGTAGCATAATAAAAAGCCGGTCAGGAGAGAATCCTTTCCGGCTTTTTTTAGTAGATATTTGATGACTTTTATTTTAAAGAATTTCTGCTATATTTGTAGATAGCTTTTATTTCCCCTCTCCCCAGTGGGGTGAAATAAGGGTAAAAAGCCACGACCAGTTCTCAAAATCTGGTCTCGCATTATCCCATAACATTTTGAAATTATTTCTAAAGAGCCACCTTAGCTCAGCTGGTAGAGCATCGGATTCGTAACCCGAAGGCCGGCGGTTCGACTCCGCCAGGTGGCTCCAGTTCAGATGACTGGAAAAATGCTGCACCACAAATGACACGAAACTGACGAAGACTTACAACCAATTTTTTTAGCATGTCAAGCACTTAGACATGCACCACTCTATAAATGGATTTCATTCATCATCTTCCCAAGCCCACTCTTCTGCTGCGAGAAGACTCTACCATACTCCAGGCCAATCAGATCGCTTCAGATCTCCTGAAGCTGGAAATCTTCGACCTGATGGGAAGACGCATATCCTCATTCTTGAACGACGGAAATAAGGCGGTCTTCCACGATATTTTTAACAGGCTGCCTGACAATCAGGTGCGGAAGTGGACTACCGATCTTCGATGCGGAGACAACACGTCAAAAAATATCACTCTGTTTCTCTCCCGCCTGCCAGGGCATACAGTAATCATCCAGCTGCATGAGGAATGGACTGAACAGAACCTGCAGACCATTCCCGACAGCAGCATCAAACTCCTTGAGGCCCAATACCAGCACGCTCATGCCGGCCTGATCATGATTGGCCAGAACAGGGAAGTCATCTATGCCAACGAGGAATTGAACAGACTCTGGAATATTCCAGAACTTGGCAGCCAAAGTCCTGACCTTAAACAGTCTCTCGCCCCGGTCATCGATAAGGTCAAGGCCCCTGAAAAATTCCTGGAGAAAATAAACCGATACTGCGAACCGTCAGATATAGCCACCAGTGATGAAATAGCACTGAAAGACGAGCGCTTCCTGCTGCAGCACTCTTATCCGATATACAATGACAATCTGTATCTCGCCAGGTTATGGCATTTTATCGATATAACGGAGTTTAAGAAAGCCAACCAGCTCATTAACAGACAGCAGAAATTCCTCCAGGCCGTCCTTGAAAATATTCAGGATGGTATTGTCGCCTGTGATACCGACTATCGCCTCACGTTCTTCAATCAGGCCGGCCGCAAGCTTCACGGCCTGAATGACTATACTTTCACCTCGGAAAAGTGGACGGAAAAATACCAGCTTTACAAAGAAGATGGACTGACCCCGACTCCCAGGGAAAAACACCCCCTTTTTAGAGTCCTTCAGGGGGAGACGGTCTATAATGAGGAAATGGTCATCAAAACCATGGAATCCGGAGAATCCCGCAATCTCCGGGCCAGCGGCAAAGCCATCTATGACGACTCCGACCACAAGCTGGGAGCTGTTATCTCCTTCCATGATATAACAGACCTTAAAACTGCCCAGCAGAAGCTGCAGCACATGGCCTACCACGATGCCCTGACCGGTTTGCCCAACAGGCGGCTTTTCCATATCCTCCTCGAGCAGGCTGTTTCCCAGGCCCGGAGAAACCAGGAAAAAGTAGGTGTCTGCTTTTTTGACCTGGATAACTTCAAATCTGTCAATGACAGCTTGGGACACGATGCCGGAGACAAGATGCTCATAAAAGTAACGAAAATAGTCCGGGACTGTTTACGGGCATCCGACATGATCTGTCGGTGGGGTGGAGATGAATTTGTCCTGGCTCTCCCTCAGATCAGCCATATAGAAGACGCCTCTTACATTGCCGGAAAAATATGCGGGGCAATCGAGCAGGAAATAGCCCGAATCTACCCAGATTTTTCTATAACAACCTCCATGGGTGTGGCCCTCTACCCCGACCATGCCTCCCATCCGGATAACCTGATAAGGTCAGCCGATATCGCGATGTACCTTGCCAAACAAAAGGGGAAAAACCGGTTCTGCTTCATTGCTCCCGAATTTATTCCCGAGGAAAAAACCTAAAAGAAGAGAGAAAAATTATGAGACGATCCGTTTACTTCCTATTGGCTTTTTTTCTTGCATTGACGAGCTGCACGGTAAACCCGGTCACCGGTGAACGCGAGCTCGGCCTGGTCGGGGAAGGACAGGAAGTAGCCATCGGCAAGGAGCAGTACCAGCCCAGCATCCAGATGCAGGGCGGCCCCTATGCACTAGATGCTGCTTTGAACGAGTACGTAAGCACGATTGGTCAGAACCTTGCTTCAGTAAGTGATCGTGACCTCCCCTACGAGTTTTCCGTAGTCAATAACTCCGTCCCCAATGCCTGGGCCCTTCCCGGAGGGAAAATAGCCGTTAATCGTGGTCTCCTGCTTGAACTGGAAAACGAAGCTGAACTGGCTGCTGTGCTTGGCCATGAAATTGTCCATGCCGCCGCCCGGCATGGAGCTCAACGGGTTGAAAGAGGACTTCTGCTCCAAGGCGGGGTGATGGCCGCCGGTCTGGCAACCGGTAGCAGTGACTACGCCAGACTTGCTGTGGGGGGCGCCCAGGTTGCGGCCCAATTGATCAACCAGAAGTACAGTCGGGAGGCTGAAACGGAGTCGGACTATTACGGCATGCAATATATGGCAGAAGCCGGTTACGACCCGCAGGCCGCGGTCAGCCTGCAGAAAAAGTTCGTGAAACTC
>JBEPXR010000199.1:0-5083 GCA_041641775.1 Desulfobia sp.
GGATTTACAGACAAGTGTATTGAAAGTAACGTATGATCGATTCAAGCAGGTGTTTGGTGAGGATGAGTTTATTGTTGTGGGTTTCAGCCATGAAGACATCTTTTCAGCCGCTGTGCTTAAGGCCATTGAGTCCCTTACTGCACAGCTGGAAGATATAGACGAAGTTAAAGAGGTCATCAGTCTTACCAATGTGGAATATATCGAGGGTAAAGACTTTAATTTCATCGTTCGTCCCCTCGTCGAGGAGATTCCGGAAAATGCAGAGGCCTTACAGGAAATAAAGGAGCGCTCTCTTAACACGCCTCTTATCAATCGGAATATCGTTTTCCAGGAAGGAAATGGGGCTATATTCCTTATCAGGACTAAGAGCCATCAGGATGATGAGGCCTACGATGCCCGACTGGTGCAAAAAGTAAAGGATGTCCTGGATAACCAGGATGTCATCAACAAAGAAGCGTTTCATCTGGCCAGCTGGGTAATAACCGATGTAAACATGAGCAGTTTCATGAATCAGGACATGGCTCTTTTTATGCCCTTGACCTATCTCATGATTATTATCCTCCTCCTGGTATTTTTACGTCGAATTGTTCCTGTGGTAATCTCCATTATCACTGTCTCAATATGCCTTCTGTGGACCATGGCGGCACTCTACCTTGTGGGAGGGGCAATGAGTCCCATGACATCCATTCTCTCTCCCCTGATCATGGCCCTTGCCGTTTCTGACTGTATTCATATCTTTACCGATTTCCTGAAACAGGAAAGAAGTGCAGTCCCTGTAAAACACGTGGTGCAGAATACTCTGAGACGGCTCTGGGTCCCGTGTTTTCTGACCAGTTTGACTACCGCCATAGGCTTTGCCTCACTGTCACTTAGTGAAATTCCTCCAATCCGCCACTTTGGTCAGGCTGCCGCCATCGGGATGCTTATTGAGTTTGTCCTGGCTATGTCTCTCATACCTCTGGGTATTTACTTCTTTCGGAATTCAAAATCGTTGAAGGCCCCTTTTAAAAGAGCGGTCTCACCCTTGGAGAGGGTTGTCGGCAGACTTGGAAATGTCATCCCTGACATTCGTTACTTCATAAGCGGGCTTGCTGTCCTACTGGTCATCCTGTCAATATTAGGGGCTGCCAGGATCGAGGTGGAAACTGATCTTATCAATTATTTCCGCGAAGACACGGAGGTGTACCAGGATGCCCGTTTTGTGGATCAGGAACTCGGCGGGGTCAATACCATCGAAGTCTCCTTACAGGCAAAAGAAGTGGATGCTTTTCTGAAACCGGGAAATCTGAAAATCGTGGAGGGGATAGCCGATTATCTTCGAAAAAAGGGAGAAGTTACCAAGGTCATGGCTATGACCAGTTTTCTCAAGCAGATGAACAAATCATTCCACAATGAAAATCAGGAATATTACACCCTTCCCGACTCCCGTCAGCTAACCGCCCAGTATCTTTTTATATACGGTGGAGATGAAATGTACAATTTTGTCACCAGTGACTATGACTGGGCAAGGGTATCCGCCCGAATCACGGAACACAACTCCAGCGAGATACAGGATTTCATCATCGATCTTCAGCAGTATATCGAGAGAGAGTGTCCTGATTGTGGCCTGGATATTCGGGTAACAGGCAAGACTTATCTGGTCAATAAGCTGCTGGACCGTATAGTAAGCAGTCAGATAAATACCCTGACTACAGCTTTCGCTATTATCTTTGTTATTCTTTTTATCGTTTTCCGCTCCTTAAAACTCGGTTTACTTTCACTTATTCCTAATTCCCTGCCAATTCTCTTTATTCTGGGGGTGATGGGATTTTTGGGCATTCCGCTGAATACCGCCACTGCCATCATAGCAGCCGTAGCCATTGGCATCGCGGTTGATGATACCATTCACTATCTCAGTCAGTATCAGCGAGAAAGGGAAAAGGGGGAGAGTGTTGGTCAGGCTGCCCTGATAGCCATGAAAATCAAAGGGGTTCCCATCTGCACCACTTCACTGATCCTGGTGGGTGGGTTCGGTATCCTTGTATTCTCTCATTTTGTGCCAACGATCCAGTTCGGATTCCTGAGCGCCCTGGTCATGGTTTTTGCCTTGATAAGTGACATCCTCATTTTGCCTGCTCTGCTGGCCTTGGGAAGCAAGACAAAATAAAAGGCGCCGGATTTTCTCCGGCGCCTTCTGAGTCAAGCTTTATGAACTTTTCAAGAAGCTTTATTTCTTTCCGGTAAATTTCCTTCTGCCAAAACCTGCCAGGCCGAGAAGGCCTGCACCGAAAAGAACCAGGGTTGTGGGCTCGGGTACGACATCTAAATCAATGCTCGCGTCGTGGGTGGCAAGCAAATTGAAAAGCGCACCTTCGCCGGCGGCTGCATCCTGCCTGAAAAAGTTGCCGTCAGTATCACCATCGGTGAAGGCGACAAGCCATTCTATTGTAAACAGTTTATCATTCCAGTCAGTATCCGACTCTGCGTCAAACCAGAAGCCGGGCGCCAGGTAACTGAAGTTCCCGTTCAACTCGAAACTGCCACGAACAAAGTTGGCTGTTCCCGCTTCAAAGAGATTTTCGAATCCGCCGCCGGTGATTTCTATGGTCGCGACATGGTCGCCATCAGTAAATCCGGTGTTGTCGGTCATGTCAAGTTCGGCTGGACCGATGATATTGCCATCACCGTTTCCTGCGCCCCCAGCATCTTCCCAGTTGTGATCGAGGGTGCTGTCCAGATAAAAATTGATATTGCCACCGGTATAGGCACCAATGACCTCGTCGAATGAAGGATCGGCAGCCGGGCCAACTCCGGTAATACGTCCCTGAACATCATCCCAGGAAAAGGTGAATCCATAGTTGCTATCCAGCCCCTCGTCGTCGCTGGTGGTAATAAGAGAGTTTATCCAGGCGTCCCCGATGTCGAGAATCTGATCACCGGTAGAGGGAAGGCCGTCACCGTCGTTGTCAAACTGGGTGGATTGGGTTTCGGATTTGTACTGCAGGGATACGAAATCGCCGGTTATGCTGTTTCCGTCGCTGTCATAGTCAGTGCCGACATCCAGGTAGGAAAGGACGAGGGCCTGGGAATTTAACGCGCCGAAGGCTAGAATTGAAAACGATAAAAAGGGTGTTAATAACTTTAGCTTGAGTTTTTTCATGTCTTTTCTCCTTTCAAGTTTGATTCTTCATTTTGTGAAATTAGTATTCATTGATCAGTCATGTTGAGTCCCTGGCATAATTAAACTCCATAACACCCTCCTTTGTAGGTTCCTCTTTAATGTGATCGCTCTTAAATTGTTTGGTTTAGCCATTTTGTGGAACGAAAAAATGTGCCACCAGTGGTTAATTGTCTGGTAGATGACATTGCAATAAGTATTCCATAATTTTCGAAAAAGAGGGTTTTTATTTTAATTTGCTGTAATTATGTGGAAAAAATAAATGCGAGCCGCTTTGTTTCTATGGGTTATAGTATTCTGTATGCAATCTGATTCCACTTTTAGGAATGGTATTGATAATGATAACGGAAATGCATTTCATCGGTTGGCAAATTCAGATAGTTATGCTTGATGTTTTCGAGCGCGGACTGTGATTCGCTATGAAGCAGAAGTCGGTCTATACCCTTAATCATAGCATGTCTTGACCATCTGGTGAATACAGTGAAAGAGAGAATTCCTTTGCGCCAGTGTGCAGCAGTTTGCATATCACCAGTACTGCCAGTGACCGGTGTTGATAACGTAGAGTCCAAGCAGGAAGTTGGTTACGGCGTGGGATTGGATAGGGGAGAAGAGGTTTCTGCTGCGGTAGAGAAGAAGGGAGTAGGCCAGGCCGGCAAGGATGCCGGGTAGCCAGCGATGGTGTTCAAGGCCGAAGGCAACAGAAACAAAAACAAAGGAGAACCAGGTAAAGGTGCCGAGGGGCACGCGGGTAAATTTTGTATCGATGAGAAAACGGAGGGCGAAGGATCGCCAAAATAGTTCTTCCATGACAGGTACGACCAGCGTTGCGCCCAGCAGACGGACTGCAAGAAAGAATATGAAGGTATCCTGGCCGAGATTTCCCGGATAAAAGGCGGTCTGGCTGCTTCCTAACTTTGGATAGTGGTTTTCGAGGAGGATCCAGATAAAAAAGATGAATATGCCGGTCATGATCGCCGGCAGATCCAGACGGAAGGAAATTTCCTTTTTGAATCTCCCCCAGAAAAAGAGAAGGCACCCCCCTGTTGCCACTGTTTTCAGAGTATAAGTGAGGACAGGAGAAAAACCTGACAGGGATCCCAGGTAAGTAAATACTGCAAAGACCAGAAAAGGAAGTATATAGGGTATTGCGCTCAAAAATCTCTTAGCTCTGCAGTTTTTTAATTAATTGTTGGGCTTTTTTCTTTTCCGGGAAAGGCCTGTCGGTTTCCAGCGCCGCCCGTAAATGTTCCAGGGCTGCTTCAGGATTATCATTTCTGAAGTGAGCCACCCCCATATGATAATGGATGGTGGGGTTGTCAGGCATCTTTTCCAGAGCTTCTTCAAATTGAGCTATAGCACTGGCATAGGCATTTTTATGGACATAGATCCAGCCAAGAGTGTCACTTATCCCAGGGTCCTCGGGATTCAGGCGCTTTGCGGTCTGGGCCAGGCCCAGGGCTTTGTCCGTATTGCCACCGGTTTCCACCAGGAGCCAGGCCAGGTTGTTGGCGGCGGGGGCGAAGTCTTTGTCAACCTCAAGGCACTTCTGATAGTAGGTTTCAGCCTCTTTGTAATTGCCCTTGTGCTGGTGGAGAATTCCCAGATTCATCATGGCTGGCAGGTAATCCGGTCTTTGAGAATGGACTTCTTCAAATTGGCCTATGGCTTTATCAACCTGATTGGTAGCGGCATAGAATCTGGCAAGCTGCATATAGGGAGTGGACCATTCAGGATACTCCTCGATCGCCTCCTTCAATGATTGTTCCGATTTGTCGATTTGATTGCCGGTAAGGTAGAGCTCCGCTAGAACGGTATGGACAAAGGCTCTGAATCTGGGGTTTTCCGGGTGTGATTCGAGCTGCTGCCTGCTGAACGAGAGAGCCTGCTCAGGCTGCTGCAGGGACAGATATGCCAGGACCATGCCCC
>JBEPXR010000200.1:0-5077 GCA_041641775.1 Desulfobia sp.
TCTTATTTATATAATATACTGGAATGAAATCACTCAATAACAGACACCTCAACCTATCTAATGAGGACAGCATGGATGCCCAAAAAGAAATCGTCGTACTAGTCAATGATAAAAATGAAGAAACAGGTACGGCAAGCCGGGCGGAAATGCGGGCCGGCAATCTTATCCACCGGGCCACCTATATAATGGTCTTCAACAGATCAGGCGAGCTCTTTGTCCAGAAAAGGACGATGCAGAAAGACATCTATCCGGGATATTACGAGATTGCCGCCGGGGGCGTCGTGCTGGCAGGAGAGAGTTATGAAGAGTCGGCCAGAAGGGAATTGCAGGAGGAACTTGGAGTGACTTCCGACACGCTGACCTGCCATTTCGATCACTTCCATGACGATGGCAGTAACAGGGTATGGGGACGGGTTTACTCCTGCACTGCCCAAGGTCCTTTTGACCTGCAGAAGGAAGAAGTGGAAAGCGGCAAATTCATGTCTCTGAACAGGACCTTGACTTTAACCGGGAAGCTGCCGTTCTGCCCGGACGGGGTGGATATACTTCACCGCTACATCAGGGAAAACACCAGCCATCCTTCGGGATAGACTAACGACTGAGAGGAGAGGAGTACAGAATCAGGGCTCCGAGTCTGCCAAATCCAGTCTTTTTTCACCGGCTTGCACCGGTATGGGTATATGGTTTTCCGGAGGCGGCAGGGGGCAGACATAGACGGGATTGTAGTGGCAGTAGGGATTGTAGGCATAATTGAAGTCAATGATAAAGGAGCCGTCCACCTGCCCCTTGAGCTCAACATACCGCCCGGCCTTATAGGTTTCATCTTTGTTGGTAGGATCGGTAAACATGATTGAGAGTTCCTCGGAACTCCCCGAAGACCAGACCTCGAGATCGAGTTCCCTTTCTGCCAGAGAAAAAGAAAAACGCCCCACGGCCAGCATCCAGCCGCCCCTCTTCACCGGCTCTTTGTAGGGATGATAGGTGCCTTTTATGCGGAAAGCCGGGTCGGGAGAATAGTAGGTAAGACCCTGAAACGAGCGACGCAGTTCTTCGGGAAGAGGCGACTGCTCACTGTTTTTAAAAAACCTGTCCTTCTCTATCCTAAAGGTCTTCACCCTTTTTACATAATTTCCGGGAACCGGGCTCTCTTTCTTACTGCCTGGCTCACAGCCTCCAGAAAGCAGCGGCACAAAAAGCAATGCCACAAAAACGATTACGTCAATTGCTCTCTGCCTACCAGGTTTCTTCCCCGTATTGTGCGTCAACAGCCGCATAATCCGCCTGCAGTTCATTTTATCTTATTTCCTCCCTTATTCTCTTTATCCTCCACAAGATAATGCTTCAACTTTTCATACAAACTGTCAGGAAGATCCTCATCATACATGAAGGCCCGTGCTTCCTCTCCTGTTATCTGTGCCTTGATCTCCAGAGGCAGTGAACGCAGTACCTCCACCCGGTCCGGCCTGGGCTTCTCTTTTTTCCCGGTCATGATACTCTCCCTCTTTTCATTCCCATTTCAAGGCCAGGCTGCCTTCCCCTTTATCAACCACCAGAGAACCAAACTGCCGGCTCTCCCTGTTCAGCACTGCTTCGACCCAGGCGATATCCTTCTCAGATGGCCGTCTGAGCTGAAAACGCTTGATCTGCATGGGAGTGAGGGTAAATTGCCTGAGCCTGCCGTCCACCGGATCGAGCATCGGGAAATACATCAGGCAAAGATCATCCCTGAAGCCTTTATGTCCCCCGATTCCTTCATAATCATTGAGCAGGTCGCCGGAGCCGTAGATGATGGGCCGGCCATGGTAGACCTCCAGTCCTTTAAAGTGGTGGGAGGAATGGCCGTGGAATACATCCACTCCGGCCTTATCGATCAGGGCACAGGCAAAATCGCGCTCCCGGTCGGCAACGTCATAGCCCCAGTTGCCACCCCAATGGACCGAGGCCACCACTACATCTCCCCTCTTTTTTTCTTTCCTGACCCGGGTCGCGACCTTTTCCACCGTCGATCTCGAGTAATCCGGCAGAAAATTGACTCCGGGCTTTTCCGGTCCAACCGCCCATTGGCTTGGAATGCCGCTGCTTGAAAAACCGAAGGAGTAGACCAGCACCCGGCCATCCCTCTCCGACGACCCCAGGACAGCCGGTCTCCAGGCCTCTTCTCTGTTTCTGCCGGCCCCGGTAAAGCGAATCCCTGCTTTTCTCAAAGTGGTCAGGGTTTCTTTGAGCCCGGCTTCCTCCCAGTCAAGGACATGGTTGTTGGCCAGAACGCAGCAGTCGATCTCCGCCACGGACAGGCAGTCTATGTTTTTTGGATGCATCCGGTAGTTGATACCCTTGCCGGGCCAGTATTCCTCATTGTCTGTTACCGCCGTCTCCAGGTTGATAATCCGAAAATCCGGGGCCATATCTTTCAACACATCCAGGCCTTCCCCCCAGATATAGGCCGGACCCGCTTTTTCAGGTATAGGGCCGCTCACCGCCTCGGCAAGTTCGACATATCTCCGGGCGTCTTTTACATAGGGCTCGTAAATCCGGGGTTTGACAGAATGAGCCATTATCTGATCAATTCCCCGGCCAGTCATTACATCACCGCAGAGAAAAAGAAGGACGCCGTCCCTTTCTTCACCAACATCCGACCGAGAGTTCATCTGCATTTACCCGCCCGGTTCCCGATTGCGCAGAGAAAATTCTTTTTGCGATTTGCCAGTATAGACGATCTATCATATCCGGTCGGCACCGACTGTAATCGATGACAGACCATGGAAACTCTGATACTGTCTCTAAGCCATAGCATAACACCGAAACATTTCAGGAAAAAGGAGGATATTATGGAAGAACATCGACATGTCATCGTCACTGATATCAGGATGCCTTTCCTGTCCATGATGGTCTTCATGATCAAGTGGGCCTTTGCAGCGATTCCGGCCTTCCTTATCATCTCGACTCTCTTCGCCCTCATTTCCATGATACTGAGCGGCTTCATGTCCGGCTTCATTGGCAGCATGCACCACATGGGGTGGGGGATATAGGAAAGAGGAGCAAGTGCATCTGAACTGCCCGGAAGCAGACAGCGAATAGAACTTATCTTTAATCCCGGTTTAGCTCCAAAAGACCATAGATCGTCCGGCTCACTTCCGAGATCCCCAGCGGCTTCATGAGAAAACGCTTGACCCCGATCCGGTTTGCCTTGTCTTCATCCATGGTTTCGCTGTACCCGGTCGAGAGAATAACTGGAAGATCCTGACGAATTTCCAGGACCTTTTCCGCCAGTTCCATGCCGGTCATTCCCGGCATGGTCTGGTCGGTAAAAAGCAGGTCAAAATCCTCGGGATGTTCCCTGAAAGCCTGCAGAGCCTCTTTGCTGTCTTTATAAAGGTCAGCCTGACAATGCATATTCTCGAGAATACGCAACATGATATCGAGAATGAGCTCTTCATCGTCAACTACCATCACCCTGCCCCTGTGCCGGCTTACAGGTATCTCCACTTCGGAATACTGATGCTGACTGCTTTCCCTGTCGACGATAGGAAAAAAAAGGGTGAAAGTGGTTCCCCGACCCGGGGCACTTTCCACGTCAAGACCCCCTTGGTGTTCTCTGACGATACCGTGCACCGTGGCCAGCCCCATTCCCGTTCCCTCTCCTGTTTTCTTGGTGGTAAAATAAGGTTCGAAAATACGCTTCCTGATCCGTTCATCCATACCGATTCCATTATCTTCGATAATGAGCCTGGCATAGCTACCCGGAGCGAGATCCCCTAAAGCCGTCACTTTCTTATCTTCAACCGAAACCTCGTCCAGGCGTACGCACAGCACTCCTTCCTGTTCAGGCATGGCATGCTTGGCATTGGTACAGAGATTCATCAAGACCTGATTTATCCGGGTGGGATTGGCAGAAACCGTTCCGACATCCTCGTCGATCTCCCTTCTTATCTCAATGGTGGAAGGAAGGCTGTTGCGCAAGAACTTCAAACTCTCCTTAATCAAAGGCTGTAGACTAACGGCCTTCCTGCCCTCGTCGGTCTTGCGGCTGAAAGTCAGGATCTGCTTGACCATGTCAGAAGCTCTCCTGGCGGCGTCAACAACATTCTGGAGGTTATCATAGATAACGGTATCTTTTTCGAGATCCATGAGAGAGAGTTCACTGAACCCGAGAATGGCATTAAGCATGTTATTGAAATCATGAGCTATTCCTCCGGCCAGCGTCCCGATAGCCTCCATCTTCTGGGCCTGATGGAGTTCTTCTTCCATCTTTTTTTGTTCGGTGACGTCATGAAGAACGATTACCCCTCCTATTTCATGGTTCTTACCGACCAGAGAAGAACTGTTGATCGCCACCCGAAATTCTTCGCCTTCCCGGTTCCTGAGTATGGGGAACAAGGCAGAGGGACTGACAGAAGAGCCGAAGATATATCTTTCTTTTTCCTCGGCCGGCAGCTCCCTCCCCGTTTCAGGATGGACAAGACAAAGAATTTCGATCAGGGGAGAGCCTGCAACCTCTGAGGACTCCCAGCCGGTCATCCTGCCAGCCACGTTATTGAAGAAGAGGATGCTGCCCCTGCTGTCCAGGGTGATGACGCCATCACCGATATTTGCCAGGGTGGCGTGGAGGAGATCCTTCTCCCTGATCAACTGCTCCTGAAAACTGTCAAGAATCAGGCGCTGAATGCCGATTCTGCCCAGCATGTTGGTCAACTGAACCAGAAATTCAGCCAGATCCTGAAGCTTCTCCTGGGACATCCTGGTCTGCTTCTTAAGCGAACGAACGTACTGGTCAGGATCAATTCCGAGCTCCTCCGCATAATCTCGAAATTTTTCTTCAGCAAATTCACCCTCCAGCATGACCTGTCCGAGAGCCCAGGTGCCTACCCTTTTGCCCCCCACAACTATGGGCGCTACGGCATCCATCAGTCCTGCACTCGTACATTGAAGGGTTGCCGGCACATTCTCCCGAGCCGCCTGGAGAAGGCGCTCATCGGAACAGAGGCAATTCTCAAGACCTTTATCGACACCGCGAACCATTTGACACGACTCAGAAAAATTGTAAGCTTGGGTCAAAAGCTCCATTTTCTCGTCAAAG
>JBEPXR010000201.1:0-5048 GCA_041641775.1 Desulfobia sp.
GGCCAGATTTTCCAGATTGGCTCCGGCAAATCCCGGGGTTCGGCGGGCCACGATTTCCAGATCGACGTCCTCGGCCAGGGGCATTTTTCTAGTATGAATCTGCAGGATCTGTTTTCTGGCCTCCTTGTGGGGCAACTCCAGGGTGATCTGCCGGTCGAAGCGTCCAGGACGGGTCAGAGCAGGATCGAGGACGTCTGAGCGGTTGGTGGCCGCCATAACCACAACCGCTTCCCTGCCGCTGAAACCGTCCATCTCCGACAGAATCTGATTGAGCGTCTGCTCCCGTTCGTCGTGACCGCCGCCGAGACCCGTCCCCCTGGTCCTGCCGATGGCATCGATCTCGTCTATGAAGATAATTGAGGGGGCGTTCTTTTTCGCCTCGTCAAACATATTTCTGACCCGGGAAGCCCCCACTCCAACAAACATTTCAATGAATTCCGAGCCGCTGATCGAATAAAAGGGAACATCGGCCTCCCCTGCAGTGGCCCGGGCAAGCAGGGTTTTGCCGGTTCCCGGGGCGCCGTTCAGCAGAACTCCCCGGGGCAGTTTGCCGCCCAGTGCCCGAAACTTGTCGGGCTCCTTCAGATATTCGATGATCTCCTGGACTTCCTTTTTGGCCCCTGGAACCCCGGCGACATCATCCAGACCTATGTCAGTCTCGGTCTTTTTATAGACTTTCGCCTTGGACTTCCCAACCCCGAACGGGCCGCCTCCCCCGCCGGACATCCGCTCCTGCATTCTTTTGCTGAAATAGAAGAAAAGTCCGATGATCAGAACCCATGGCAGCAGGTTGACTATCAGGGTAATGATCCATGAGGGCTCGTCCGATTCGACGCTCACGATCACTCCGTTAGCTTCCAGCATCTGGAGAATATCTGGATCACCGAAGGTGGGAACCCTGGTGATAAAATTCGTGCGGCTGTACAGATTTTCCTTCTGCTGATCCGACTCTTCCTGGTCCTTATCCTGAGACTTGACGGCCTCTTCCTTAAACTCGCCGGTAACGGCGTGGCCCTTGATATTAACGCTTTTCACCTGTTCACGGCTGACCGCCTCTTTAAACTCGGTATAAGGGAGATTGACAGGCTCGGGCTGATAATAGAAGCTCTGGAAGAAAAAGCTTATCAGGAGCCAGATAACCAGGATCCAGAGGAGGGTCATCCAGACTGGAGGCATATTGAAGGGATATTTACCCTTGGGAGGGATATTATTCGGGGTCTTCTTGGTATCGGCTGCCATGGCGTTCAATTCTCTTCAGTGCTTTTCGTTTTCTATCTACCGGACTCAAGCAACTTGAAACCGGCCGTTTCTTCAGGGCTTCCGGATTCAAAATTTTTTTGAATACTATAGAGAGCTTAGGACAGACCAATGAAGATGTCAATAGAAGCAGGAATCCGGGACGAAAAAGTCCTTGAATTCCTGCAAATTCCGGAGGTAGAATTAAGATTGGCATCTATACTTTCCGGCTGGGAGGTTTTCGGGATATAGCTGAGGCAATTTTCCAGCCCGACCTTTATAAAAAACGAGATGAGGATATGACTATGGATCTTGAAAAATATTTTAACGATACCTTCGGCACTGGAGTTCTGGCAACGGCAAATCTCGACGGGGAAGTCAACACCGCAGTATTTTCCAGGCCCCACGTGACCGAAGACGGCAAAATGGCCTTTATCATGGGAGACAAGAAAACCCATGCCAACCTCAAGACCAATCCACGGGCCTCCTATCTTTTTATCGAAGAAGGCAGGGGGTATAAGGGCAAACGCTTTTACCTGACCATGGTCTCCGAAGAAGAAAACGATGAACTGGTGGACCAGCTCTGCCGGCGCTGCAAGGAGGCAAAGGATACCGGGGCCATGGGGACGAAGCACGTGGTGTATTTCACCATTGACCTGGAACTGCCCCTTATCGGCAGCGGCAGTTGAGGTGAACCCTGCTCCAGGGAAGGACTTTTTCAGGTTCTCTCAGTCTCCTGCTGCACTTGCCATCAGCTCATCGAGGTCAAAAATCTCTCCCATGTCCCGGGTCCTGACCAGGATCAAAGCGTTCAGGCTGCACTTGCTCACACAGACTCCGCAGCCCAGGCAGCGATTTTTGTCCATAACGGGATAGCCTTTCCTCATCTCCACTGCTTCAAACTGGCAGATCTCCGCGCACACGCCGCAGCCGGTACAGAGGGAGGCATCGAGATGCGGTAAAAAGCCGGAGGAGGCCAGCATGGGAAGACAGTTGTCCCAGGCCTGCATGGCTCCGCAGCAGCAGGAACAGCAGTTGCAGATCGCGTAGAAACGATCCAGCATGGCGTCCTTGAAAAAGGCGTTGTGGACATGGCCGCGCCTATGGGCTGCCTCCAGTATCTCTACCGCCTCCCCCCGCCTGATCCAGCGGGAGCGGTTGGGATGGTGTTCAACGATGAATTCCGCGAATGGCTCCCCGACGATCAGGCAGACATCCAGGGGCAGGCAGGGGTTGTCCCGGGAAGTGCGGCAGGGGCATTCCAGCACCACGATATGATCCGGGCTGCGGAGGATGAGGTTTCTGGCCCTTCCATAAGGGATAACCTTTTTGAGGTCACCAAGCTCTATATCTCTGTTTACGGTGACCAGTTTCCTGGCCTGCTCCAGGGGCACAACCTTGCCATGGTAGGAGTGGGCGAATTCCCTCTTGATTTTCCGGCTGAACCCGCTGGAGGACCCACGGAATTTTCTGAAAGCTTTCCAGGCCGGCCGGAGTCTCCGTGCCAGGGGATGTCCGCCGGTTCCGATCCCTATGTAAAGGTAGGGAAACCGGCCGTAAAAATAGCCGTGCAGCCACCTGATAAAGGAATAATCAGCCGCCTTTCTGGCCTCCCTGTGAAAGGAACGGGTGGAAGGTTTCAGGAGTCTGAAGAACATTTATCTCTTATCAGTTCACTTTATCCTGCCGGATGCGCAGGGCTTCTTTTCTCATTTCAGTTGCAACTCTCTTCATTGCCGGAGATCATCTTATGATTATAATCCAGTCGCCTCCACACAATCTTTATCATAGTTAAATGCACCAGGGAAGCCAATCGATATCGATCACAACATGCAGAGCAGGTGATTTGCTGTCACCAGAGACGAGACAGCCGATAGCTGCCGGTAGAGCTAAAAGTATTTTTCCGTCCAATACAAGCCACAAAATCAGCGCTTCTATAAGCGGTTTATAATTCGCTGGAAAATCGGTTAACGATCATCAACATTTTCACACTCTCCTTTATCTGATTGACTTTGTATTCCTCATTTTAATAAGCTTAAAGAGACGAGAAAAACTGACAATTTAAATGAAAAGAGAGGTACTGTTATGAAGCGACTGATTATTTTAACTATTCTATTGTCCCTGCCCTCATACTCCTTCGCCCAGGAAACTGAATCGGCTTTGAGAGTGTATTCAGAACTCTTTGGAGCTGCCAACCTATGGATAGCCTTATTGGGAGGTGTGATTCTCGCCATCGGCTTTGCCGTTCTCCTGACTAACCTGGCCATAGCGACCGGCCTGAGCATTTTCAATGTAGAAAACAGCCTGGCTTCCCACCCAAACTCCACCTCCGGTCCGGATGATGATAATTCCGGTAATGTGATGCGTAAAATAACCGGAGCTTTTGGAGCTTATACATTAGTTACAACCACAATAGCACTGTTTTTTGCCGTATGGCTGGCAACAGAACTGAGCCAGACACTGAGCGTCAAGGTGGGAGCGGTTTTAGGGCTGATGATCTGGGGATTATTTTTCCTGATCCTCGCCATTTTTGAGGTGAGCGCTATTTTTTCCCTTGCCGGCCTGTTGATTACTACCGCCAAGACCGGGGTGAAATCCGCGTATGACAGTGTGTCATCTATATTCAGCAAATCGCAGGAAGATAAGTTTTCCGATCTGGCGGCCGATGTGACCGCAAGCGTTAAGGATGAATTGCTGGCGGATTTGGATACGGATGACCTGAAAGGTCAGATTCAGCAATATGTCGACCAGCTTCAGCATCCGGAAATTGAATTTTCCGCGATTCGGAAAGAAATAGAAAAAATTCTGGAAAAGATCGAAGTCGATGCAATTATAAACGAGAAGGAAGGCAATTTTACTGAGGAGGAAGTTAAAGCTTCACTGAAATTAAAATCAGGAATAACAGGTGATGAGATAAGTAAAATCACCAACCATTTAAACGATGCGGTCCAAAAATACAAAACTGAAAAACAAAAAGACAAACATGCCGTCTCTCAAGCGTCAGACGCAATTATGCGATCGACGGGACTGACTGCGGAGGAGGCTCAAAATTACAGAAATAAAATCGAAGAACTTTTAAGATCTACCGAGAAGGAAGAACTCGATCCCGACGAGCTTAAAGATGATCTTGAAAAATTATTTACTGATCCTGAAACCGGCAAAGAGAACCTCCAAAATAAGCTGTCAAGTATAGACCGGAATTTTATAGCGGATGTTATCGCTGAAAAATCCGACCTTTCGAAGGAGGAGGTTAACGCAAAAATTGACAAAGTTTATAGTGTTATAGAGGGATTAAAACAAAAATACGCAGACAAGTCCAGTGCTGTCCAACAAAAATCTCCGGCGCCGGCAGACAAGGCTTCCGAAGTGAAAAATAAATTGCTCACAAGTCTTCAGACCTATCTTGATTCTCTTGACAGACCCGAGTTGGATTACGAAGGAGTAGAAAGAGACGTGAAAAAACTGTTTTCAGACCCGAAAGCCGGCTCCGATGCAATTCTGAAGAGACTCAAAAGCATGGATAGAGAGACCCTGAAAGCTGTTGTGGCCTCCAGAAAAGATATGGATGAAGCAGACGCAGAGCGATTAGTCACCAGAATGGAAACTTCACGAGACGATATGATAAGAAAATATGAGGAAGTCAAACTGGAGACAGAAAAAAGGTTGAAGGAGCTGAGACAGACAGCGATTCATCAGGCTGAGGAAGTTAGAAGAACCACCGCTGCAGCAGCCTGGTGGGCCTTCGGCACTGCACTGGTTTCAGGAGGAGCTTCAGCATTAGCCGGTATTTTGGGTTCAGGATTTTAATATTG
>JBEPXR010000202.1:0-5022 GCA_041641775.1 Desulfobia sp.
TCTGCTCACGCCATCCTCCCCGAGCCAGACAGCCAGTGGGATAAGCATAAGACAGAGAACCAGCTCCTGGCGGAAAGCCTCTTCATGACGCAGAGCAGAATGGAGGCCGGCAAGTGACCAGCCCAGGGCCTGAATGATGTGAATCAAGCCGCGACCGCTTCGCTTTTCCACGAGATCATTCACCAGCAAGGTTACTCATCCCTTTCTTCTTCCCTGGCCACTCCTTTTCTTCGAATAGATGGAGAAATTCTCCGTATCCTTCCTCTTCCAGATCCTCCAGCGGAATAAAGCGCAGGGCTGCCGAATTAATACAGTAACGAAGGCCGGTCGGCGGCGGACCGTCTTCAAAAACATGGCCAAGGTGAGAATCAGCCCTCCTGCTGCGGACTTCGGTCCTGACCGTAAAAAGTTTGCGGTCTTCACGCTCCACTATATTTTCCGGGACCAGGGGCCCCGTGAAACTTGGCCAGCCAGTGCCGGATTTGAACTTGTCAAGTGAGCTGAACAAGGGTTCACCCGAGACCACGTCAACGTAGATACCAGGCTCCTTATTATCCCAGTAGGCATTATCAAAAGGAGGCTCGGTACCGTCTTCCTGGGTTACCTTATACTGCATAGGAGACAGCTTACTCAGGGAATCGGTACTTTGCCTGATTTCCTTCTCTCTGTCTTCACCCCAGACTCTGTCCAGAAACTTGTCCCGCCCGGAACCTGAGCGGTAAAATTTATAACGGATGGGGTTCTCCTTATAATAGTCCTGATGATATTCTTCTGCCTCATAAAAAGTCTTCGTCGGAATAATGGGTGTTACCAGGGGATCCTTAAAGATACCGGATTTCTCCAGTTCTTTTTTGGACTGCTCAGCCTGTTTTCTCTGTTGTTCATTGTGATAGAAAATTGCCGTGGTGTAGGCATGTCCGCGGTCAACGAACTGGCCACCGGCATCAGTAGGATCCACTTGACGCCAGAACACGTCCAGAAGCTCGGAGTAACTGATGACGGTTGGATCGAAGAGGATTTCCACGGCCTCGATATGACCTCCTTCGGCATAGTTTTCATAAGTGGGATTTTGCGTACTCCCTCCGGTATAGCCCGAAGTGACCGAAAAGACTCCGGGCATTTCTTCAAAGGGCTTCTCCATGCACCAGAAGCAGCCCCCGGCAAAAGTTGCTTTCTCGAAGTCGTCACTGTTCACTTTGAGTTCCTCCTTTTCAGGGCTTCTGCAGCCAGCAAGGGATGAAAAAACCAGCAACATAAAGACCGGTATAAAAAATGCCAGACGATACACTTTCATAATTGCTTACCTGAAGGGGTTCAACTGCAAAATGCCATTGTCCTCTCTCCCGCTTTTTCAGTATATACGATATAATTATTTGTTCTTCCTGTACAGTTTTACCTTCATTTTCTTCGGCTCAGAACCCCTGGGGTCAAGGTTCCAACTCTAGGGTCTATAGATAGCTGGCCGCCAGTTCCGCCAACCGGCTTCGTTCGCTTTTTCTCAAGGTAATATGACCGTGCAGTTCCTGCCCCTTCAAACGTTCTGCCGTGTAAGTCAGGCCGTTGCTGCTTGAGTCCAGATAGGGGTTATCGATCTGATAGGGATCTCCTGTCAGGACCATCTTGGTGCCTTTACCGGCCCGGCTGATGATCGTCTTCACCTCGTGGGGCGTCAAGTTCTGGACCTCATCGACGATGATATACTGCCTGGGGATGGAGCGCCCCCTTATATAGGTTAAAGCCTCCATCTCCACGATATTGTTTCTGAGAAGTTCGTCAACCTTCTGCCTGACCGACTCCTCTCCTTCACCGGCCCCGGAGTCATTCATCAGATAAGTAAGGTTGTCGAATATGGGGAGCATCCAGTGAGAGAGCTTTTCCTCTTTATCCCCCGGCATGAAGCCGAGATCTTTACCCATGGGGATGATGGGACGAGTGATCAGAACTTTTTCATACCTCCGGTAACGGATTGTTGACTCGAGGGCCGCGGCCAGAGCCAGCAGGGTCTTGCCGGTACCGGCCTGCCCAACCAGAGTAACCACCTCGATGTCCGGATCCATGAGGAGTTCCAGGGCCATCCGCTGCTCCTTGTTGCGCGGAGTTACATTCCAGACCTGTTCATAACCGGTATACAGATGGATCAGCTCTCTTGCGTCCCGGGCCCTGGCCAGGGCAGTGTGCTTGGGGTTGGCCTCATCCACCAGCATGACAAACTCGTTGGGAACCAGATCAAGGTCGTCCCTGACCAGGGTCTCTTCCTGATAGAAGGCATCAACCACCGAACCCGGCACCGCAATGTCCCTGTAACCGGAAAACAGTTCGTCAAAATTGACCTTCTGTTTTTCAAAATCCATGACATCGATACCAAGAGCGTCGGCCTTGAGCCGGGCATTGATGTCCTTGGAGACGAAGATTACTTTTTCGCCCTGGGACAGGAGGGTGTAAGCCACAGCAACGATGCGGTTGTCGGCTACATTCAGGTCAAGACCAGGATTCTCAATTTCGTTTCTTTCACTGTAAATTTTCAATATCCCCCCATTCTCCATCTCCACACCTTTACTCAGGCTACCCTGACCCCTCATGGTGTCAAGCTGACGGATAGCCTGCCTGGCATTGCGCCCCAGCTCATCGTTGCGGGATTTGAACCTGTCCAGCTCCTCGATGACAGACATGGGCAGGAGAACGATGTTATCTGCAAAAGAGGTTATGGAATCTGCGGTATGCAGTAAGACATTGGTGTCCAGGACAAAATATTTTTTCATAAAAATTTCCTTTTCTTCCGGATTAATAATTGTGTTCTTTCACAGCGGAGCAAATGTGCATTTACAGGGTAAAGACGCTCAGGCCGAAATGCTTTTCAGAGAATTCCCGGGCCTGACCTTTGTTTGAGAAAAGGCAGTCAGTAGAAACTATCCGTTTTTCCTGAGCTGGGCAATGATTTTACCAAGAACGTCGTCCAGCTGATCAGGAGGTACCTGACAGGTGCCGGCCCCCTCATGACCGCCGCCGTCATAACGTGAAAGCATCTCGCCGACGTTGACCCGGCAGGATCTGTTGAAAATACTTTTACCGACGAGCAGGACGGTATTCTTTTTCAGGCCCCTGACGATCCGCACTTCCACATCCGCCTCCGGGAAAAGGGTATAGACCAGAAAGCGGTTTCCCACCGGCATCCGCTCAACATCTCTCATGTCAGTTATAATGACATTGCCTTCCAGGCGGCAGTTCCGGCGGAGCCAGTCCTTATAGCTTTCCTGTTCCTCTAGAAAACGCCGGCATCTCTTCTTTACCTCCGGCAGCTCCAGGACATCTTCCACCGGCCATTCCCTGAACACTTCAACCAGCCAGCAGAAATAACACCGGAAATCACCACCGAAGCCGGTCCGGGGATCAAGGGTATAGCCTAAGAGGATCAATCCCTCCGGACCGGCAACTTCATCCATGGTCAGACAGGCACTGTCTATCTTGTCGGTTACTTCGAGCAGTACCTGGTACTCTTCAAAAGCGGGATGCCGGTAATAGTTGTATATAACCCGGGCGCAGCTCGGTGCTATCTCAAAACTGCCATTGAATGCCCCCAGTTCGAGGCTTTTGTGTTTCTCGGAAACGTGATGATCAAACCACATTCCGCATCCCGCCGCATAAGGGAGGTTGACCAGAATATCTGCTTCGCTGACCTCGATGAGGCCGTCCTGAACATCCTTGGGATGGGCAAACCTGATTTTATCTATTTTCTCGACAATGGTCAGAAAAACGGAACTTGTCATTCCGTCCAGATCGCCACGGGTACAGATATGCATATCACCACCATTATCTTTGAGAGAGACAGGACACTCCTTGACGGATTCGCGCAGATTACTTCTTGGCAGATTGATTACAGTCATCGCAGTGCCCCCGGTGTCGTTAGTCTTCCTATCTGTAATATAAGTATCCTGGAGCCGGTTTTCCGTATTTTCAGGGCAGAAACCGGAAGTACTTATCTTTGTTGAAACGAAGGAAGAGGGGGGATTTTCCCAAGCATACTGCTGGACCTTACAGCCATCCTGCAATGCCGGAACAAAGCCGGTCTGAGGCCAGCCCGGAAAGGTGGGGTGATAACTCCGAACTTCAGCGGACCATTTCCCTCTCCGCCTTGCGGCACAGGAAATCATAGTCAGCCGGGGTGTCCATGTCATAAAGGATACCCTCATCATCCACCGGAAAGGTCATCACCTGCTCGGGATGACAACGGACTAGATCCCGGAGAGTGTGCTGCGGGTGGAGCTCTTCAAGCAGTCCACGGGGAAAGAGGGCGGGATGGCCGCGTCTGCCTCTGCAGACAGGGATGACAATCTTGCCGGGTACTGCCGCATGAAGTTCCGCCAACCCCGAAATGGTGGCAGGATTCAGCAGAGGATAATCTGCCGGACAGATAATGAAGCCGCTGCAGGAAGGGGAGCTGGAAGCGAAACCGTTTCGGACCGAATCAGCCATCTCACAATCCAGCTCCTCATTCCAGGCTATAGTTGAGGAACTGCCGGCCAGTATCCCGGCTATTTCCTCACCATCGGGAGAAAGCACCACCACGGGGCTTCCAAATCCCGCTCTCCGGAAGGCGTCAAGACAGTGAAGAATAACCGGTTTACCCTGTAGAGGCAGCAGCTGCTTGCTCGTACCCATACGCTTCGAGCGTCCGGCCGCAAGAATAATCACGCCGATCAGGGATTTTGCCATACTCTCTCCTTTCCTGAATTATCTGGGCCATGATACTGACTGCTATCTCCTCCGGAGTGACCGAACCTATAGGCAGGCCCACCGGCATCCGAATTCTTCTGAGATCACGGTCTCCATAGCCCAGATCCTTCAAGGATTGCCTGAAACTGGCTCTTTTTTTTCTGCTGCCCACAATTCCTATGTACGAAGCAGGGGATTTAAGCGCAGCCAGAGCAGCGTCGAAGTCATGTTCATGTCCCCGGGTGGCAATGACCAGGCTGGTCTCCTCGTTTATGGTGAATCCGGCAAGTCCGTCCTTGAAATCATCTATCA